>DASWQX010001268.1:0-1517 GCA_036403495.1 Thermoanaerobaculia bacterium | reverse complement strand
GGATAGCGAGACGCGGATGCGGGGTTCCTTGCCGGCGCGCACCTCCACCGGGAGCCCGGCGGCGCGCAGGGCCTCCCGCACGGCGTCCGGGGCTGGGTCCTCGAGGGCGAAGCCGGTCAGCCGGCAGCCGGACGGGGAGGTCGCCGACGGGTGCGCGCCGCCGCGCCCCCATTCGATGAAGAAGGGGAGGAGCGGGCTCGACGGCGGCGAGAAGGAAAGGGTTTTCCAATCCAGCCGGCTGCCGTCCGGCAGGTTCCGCCCCCCGGGGCGGATCTCCTCGATCCGCGCACCCCGGCTCCGCAGGCTCTCGTGCAGCGCCGCCAAGTCGTCCGACCGCACGGCCCATCCGATCGGGGTGAGCGCGGTCAGCTTGCTGAGCTCGGCGGCGTCCGGGTTCCCCGCCTCCGCCGGGTTGGGAGCCAGGATCTCCAGGTAGTGGTGGCCCCCCAGCGAGATCAGGGCGTTCTGCGTGCCGCGCCCCGGATGAGCGCCGCCGAAGACCGCGCGCACGCCGGTGACCCGCTCAAGCTCCGCGGTGCCTCGCTCCAGATCGCCGATGCCGAGAATGACGTGATCGATTCGCGACAGGTCGGTGGTCATCGCGGAAAGTTCCTTTCCATCCCTGGTCCCGGTTCCGCGCGAGGCCCCGGAACAGGCCACGCAGACGAGGGCGACGGCAATCAGGTTTCTGAGGTGGAAGGTCACGATTCGGATCCCGCTGCTTCCGCCGGAAAGGGGATCCGCAGGTTCGCGGCGGGACGGTAGGCGAGCGTTCCGGCGAAGCGTTCGGCGTCGGTCCCGGCGCGTAATAGGGCCTCGACTCCCGCCTGCGCGATGGTGGTGGCGAGCCTCTCGCCGGGGCAGGCGTGCCCCCCGGCTCCGAAGGTGAAGATGCGGCGGTCCGCTCGGAAAGGATCGAAGCGATCGGGGTCCGGGTTCGCCGCCGGATCTCGGTTGGCCGCGGCGAGCACGACCAGGATCGCCTCGTTTTCCTTCATCGCCGCGCCCGCCACTACGCCGTCGCGGGCGACGAAGCGCCGGGTGTTCTGGACCGGCGGATCGTGGCGCAGGGTCTCCAGGACGACCTGTCCGAGCACCTCGGCGTCGGCCGCCGCCCGCTCCCGCAGGCCGGCGTCCCTGCCGAGCGCCGCCAGGGTGTTGCCGATCAGCCCGGCCGTGGCGTCGTAGGCCTGGAACATCAGGCCGATGCCGTTGGCCGCGATCACCGTCTCGTCGCCGCGGCCGACCCGGCGGGCCTCCGCGGCGAGCGCCGCGAGAAGCCCCTCCGCGGGGTCGTCCAGCAGCGAGAGGAAGAGGTCGAGGAGGTGGCCGGCCGCCTCCTTGCCGCGCTCCAGCGCCTCGGGAGAGCACCCCGGCGTGGCCGCCGCGACGAAGCGCTGCGTCCAGAGGACGGTCCGGTCCAGCTCCTCCCCGGGGACGCCGAGCAGGGTGGCGATGGACAATACCGGCAGCCGGTAGGCGAAATCGGCGAGCCGCGCGAGGTCGGTGTCCGCTCC
>DASWQX010001267.1:0-8325 GCA_036403495.1 Thermoanaerobaculia bacterium | reverse complement strand
CTGCGCAAGTACATCGGCTCCTACGTGGCGGCCCTCGGCGGGGTGGACGCGGTGGCGTTCGCCGGCGGCATCGGCGAGAACGCGCCGGCGATCCGCGAGCGCACCCTGGCCGGCCTCGACGCCCTCGGCCTCGACGTCGATCCGGCGCGCAACAGCCAAGCCCAGGGCACTGAGTCCGAGATCTCGCCGGAAGGCGCGCGGACGCGGGTTTTCGTGATCCCCACCAACGAGGAGCTGATGATCGCCCGCGACGCCTTCCAGATCATCGGATGATCGGGCTTAGCAGGAGAGACAGAGCTGGGATTGGCTAGCCGTTCGCCGCCCTTCGCACACTCGCGACCTGCGACGGAGGCAGGAGCATTTCAGCCATGGTTTCTATGGCATTACGCAAACCGGCAATCTCCTTACGCATTTCGGCGCCGCTCTCCGAGGCTGCAGCCATGAGGCTGGCGTTGCTTGCGGCAATCTCCTTACGCATTTCGGCGCCGCTCTCCGAGGCTGCAGCCATGAGGCTGGCGTTGCTTGCGGCAATCTCCTTACGCATTTCGGCGCCGTTCTCCGAGACCGCAGCCATGAGGCTGGCATTGCTTTCGGCAATCGCCGCGACGACGTCGTCCTTCAGCGCGCGAAGCTCGCGGTTCTCCAAGTCAGCCATGGGTTCTCCGTTTCCGTGAGGCTCAACCCCTTGCAGGCAAGGAGCATAGCGGTCTGCTGCCATGCTACACGAATTCAAGATCTGGTGCTATCCCGCTCTCTCCAGCGCCCACATTGAGTTGCAACGGCACGCTAGAAACAGATTACGGGTGTTTCAAGCGCTTGCCGACAACCAACCGCACAAGTAGAGTCACGGCAGGGGGGAAGTTATGGCCAGAGACGACTACCCGCCTCCATCCGGAAGGAAGCGCTTTCCGCCGCTTCGCGGTAGAATCGTGGCTGAAAGGAGATTGGAATGACGCGGAGCGCTGGAACGAACATTCGACGGGGAGTCGTCTTCCTCTGCCTGCTGGCCTGCAGCTTCGCCGCGGGCGCGGTGAAGATCGGCGACCCGACTCCCGCCTTCAACCTCCAGACCCGCGCCGGCAAGACGATCGATATCGCCAGCTACACGGGGAAAGTCGTGCTGCTCGACTTCTGGGCCACCTGGTGCGGCCCCTGCCGCAAGGCGCTGCCGGAGCTCAAGAACCTGGTTCAGAAGAACACCGGCAAGCCGCTGGTGGTGATCAGCGTCAGCGCCGACGACAACGCCAAGGCGCCGCAGGAGTTCGCGCGCGCCAACGGCATGACCAGGCCGCAGGCGCTGGACAGCAAGGGGACCGTGCTCTACGGCGTCTTCGGGATCGAGAGCTTGCCGAGCTACGTGCTGATCGACGCCCAGGGGCGGATCGCCTATGTGATGAAGGGTTGGGCGCCGTTCAGCTCGTCCGCCCTGCTGAGCCAGGCGGTCTCGCGGACGCTGGACACCGCCTGCACCGCCACGGCGGACAAGACCTGCTGAAGCCTGGAGAGACCGTCATGGCATCCGGGCTCGCGCTGTCGCAGATCGGCCAGATCGCGATCAACATCCACGATCTGGACCGCGCGGTCGCCTTCTACCGCGACGTGCTGGGGATGAAGCTCCTCTTCCAGGTGCCGCCGAAGATGGCCTTCTTCGACTGCAACGGCGTCCGCCTGATGCTCAGTATTCCGGAGGACACTCCCGAGGACGCCGAGTTCAGCCACCCCGCCAGCATCCTGTACTACAAGGTGGACGACCTCCACGCCGCCTGGGCCGTTCTGCGCGAGCACGGCGCCGAGCTCCGCCAGGAGCCAAACCTCGTCGCCCGGATGGCCGATTACGATCTCTGGATGGCGTTCTTCCGCGATTCCGAGGGGAACACGCTGGGGCTGATGAGCGAGGTGCGAGGGTAGAGCCCTGCTCAGCACAAGAACATCGGCAGCCCCATCACCCCCACCACGCTCGGCCGGTAGCGCTCCGGGTCGTAGAACTTCTCGACATCCACCCGCTTCTTCCCTTCGGCGACGATCTCCAGCGGCTCGGTGGTGTAGCGGCCGGCCTGGATCGAGACGAGGCGGCCGGTCTTGCCCGCCAGGATGAGGTCGGCGGCGAGGGTGGCGAAGTTCTTGGCGACCAGGCGGTCGAGCGAGTCCGGCGGACCTGAGCGCATCAGGTAACCGAGGCGCTGGTAAATGACGCGGTCACCGGTGTGCTTCTGGAGCGCCTCGCGGAGGAGGCGGCCGACGCCGCCGAGCTCGCGGTTGCCCACGGCGTCGGCCTCGCCGGTCTCGAAGGGATGGCCCCCCTCAGGATAGGCGCCCTCGGAGATGGCGCAGACGGCGTAGTTGCTCGGATTGCCGTGCTTGTCGCCGGCGAGCATCCCGACCACCCGTTCGAGGTCGAAGGGGACCTCCGCGATCAGCGCCCGGTCGGTGCCGGCGAGGTAGGAGGAGAGCAGGCAGGTCTCGCCGGAGTGGCGGCCGAAGAGCTCGACCACCAGGAAGCGCTCGTGCGAGCCCGCCACCGTCCGCAGGTCGTTGATGAAGTTGACCGAGCGGGTGATCGCCGTCGAGAAGCCGATGCAGTAGTCGGTGCCATAGACGTCGTTGTCCATCGTCTTCGGCAGGCCGACGATCTTCACCCCTTCGAGATGGAGGCGGCGGGCGAAGGAGAGCGTGCCGTCGCCGCCGATGGCGACCAGGGTGTCGAGATGGAGGAAGCGGAGCACCTCCAGCGCGGCGTCGGTGAGGTCGAGCCGGCCATCGGGGAGCACCTTGTGGGCATGGCCGCGCAGGTGCTCGGGAACGTTGTCAGGCTTGGTGAGGGCGGGATTGATCCGCGAGCAGTGGAGAACCGTGCCGCCGCTGCGGTCGATGGTGCGCGTGCTCGCCCGGGTCAGCGGCACGAGCCAGGCGGAGTTGTCGGCGTCGTGGTAGGGCTTGACGTGGAGGAGGGCCGCCCAACCGCGGCGCAGCCCCAGGACCTCGTAGCCCTCGTCCTCCATGCGCCAGACGAACTGCTGGATGGCCGCGTTCAGCCCCGGCACGTCGCCGCCGCCCGTCAGGATACCAACCCGTTTTCCCGCCATGCTCGCCTCTACAGCCCCCCCACCGCCACCAGCCGGCCGATCAGGTCGACCACCCGGTTGGAGTACCCCCACTCGTTGTCGTACCAGGCGACGACCTTGACGTAGCCGTCGCCGTCGGCGCGGGTGGAGAGGGCGTCGAAGATCGAGGAGTGCGGGTTGCCCACGATGTCGGTCGACACCAGCGGCACCTCGCTGTACTCGACGATCGACTTCAGCGCGCCTTCGGCCGACTCGCGGACGGCGGCGTTGACGGCCGCGGTGTCGGGCCGCTCGCGCACCTTCGCCACCAAGTCGACGATCGAGCCGTCGGAGACCGGCACGCGCATCGACATGCCGTCGAGCTTCCCCTTGAGCTGCGGCAGCACCTTGCCGACCGTGCGGGCGGCGCCGGTGGTGGTGGGGATGATGTTCTGGGTGGCCGCGCGGCTGCGCCGGAGGTCCTTGTGCGTGCCGTCCGCCAGCCGCTGGTCATTGGTGTAGGCGTGGACGGTGGTCATGAACCCCTCCTCGAGGCCGAACCGCTCGTCGAGGATCTTGGCGATCGGCGCCAGGCAGTTGGTGGTGCAGGAGGCGTTCGAGACCAGCCGATGCTGCGGTTTCAGGATCTCGTCGTTGACGCCCATGACGATCGTGGCATCGATATCACCCGTGGCCGGAACGGTCAGGATCACCTTCTTGGCGCCCCCCTCGAGATGCTTCTGGAGCTGCTCCTGCTTGGCGAACACGCCGGTCGACTCGACGACGATGTCGACGCCCAGCTTCCCCCAGGGGATCTGCGCGGGATCGCGTTCCGCGGTCATGGCGATCCTGTGACCGTTCACCGTCATGAAGTCGTCGTCCGCCGAGACCTCGCCGGGGAAGACGCCCATCACGGAGTCGTGCTTGAGGAGGTAGACGAGCTGCGAGTTCGCGAACAGGTCGTTGATCGCCACGACCTCGATGTCGGTGCGGCCGGCGAGGACGCGGAAGACGCTGCGGCCGATGCGGCCAAAGCCGTTGATGCCGATCTTGACGCTCATTGTGCGGCCCCCTTCTCGGACTCGAACCGCTCGAAGCGGCGGAGGAGGTCGACGACGCGGTGGGCGTAGCCCCAACCGTTGTCGAACCAGGTCAGGGTCTTCGAGGCGTTGCTGCCCAGCACCATGGTGGCGAGGCTGTCGTAGCGGCCCGAGGTCTCCAGGTGCAGGATGTCGGAGGAGACGATCGGATCGGTCTCATAGCCCAGGACGCCCTTCAGGCCGTCGCCCGCGATGGCGGCGCGGACCGCCTCGTTGACCGCCTCGACGGTCACCGGCTTCTGGTGCCAGCAGACGAGGTCGGCCGCCGAGCCGTCGGCGACCGGCACGTTCATCGAGTAGCCCGTGATCTTCCCCTTCAGCTCCGGCAGCACGTCGATCAGCAGCTCGGCGGCATGGGTCTGCTGCGGGATGATGTTCTCGCCCGCCGCCCGGCCGCGCCGCGCATCGCCGTCCGGCACGTCGGCCAGCTTCTGGTGGCCGGTGAAGGCGTGGACGGTGGTGAGGAACGCCCGCTCGATGCCGAAGGCGCCGGCGAGCACCTTCAGCACCGGTCCGACGGCGTTGACGGTGGCCGAGGAGACCGAGACGATCCGATGCTCCGGGCGCAGCCCGTCCTCATTGATGCCGAAGACGACGGTGGCGTCCGGCGCCTCGGAGGGCGAGCAGAGGATCACCCGCTTGGCGCCGGCCGCGAAGTGGCGCTCCAGATCGGCGCGGGTGCGCGTCTTGCCGGTGGCCTCGATCACCACGTCGACGCCCAGCTCGCCCCAAGAGGGCACGGCGGTCGATCCCTTCGGCTCGGTGACCACCTTCACCTCGCGTCCGGCCACGTGGAGGCTGCCGTCCGCGAGGACGACCTCGTCCGGGAACCTCCCGAGGAGAGTATCGAAGCGGAGCATGTAGGCGAGCGCCGTCGGGTCCACCACGTCGCTGACCGCCTTGATCCGCAGATCTTCGTTCGTATGGAGGATGCGGAAGATGTTCTTCCCGATCCGTCCCAACCCCATCAAACCGATTCCGGTGGGCATGAAGAAAGGCCTCCCTTCCAGCCGCTGTTCAGCAGGGAAATTAGCACAAGCGGGGACGGGCCCTTATACGGCCTCCTCTCCAGTCCGGTCACCGTCCTGGCTTCCCCGGTCGCGATCCTGGCTTCGCTGGTCGGCCGACCCTGGCGCAGTCCGTCGCCTGGAATCGAGTCGCACAGGCCCACGGCCACGCCTCCACGGGGACGTGGATTGCGGAAGCCGTCGACCGCTACCTCGACGCCTTGAAGAAGGCGGGCAAGCCCGTCCCGCTCGCTTGGACTCGGTCCAGCCGGTTCACCGTCCGCTTCATGAGCGGCCGGGAAATCGAGGTCGCCGGTTGCACCTCTCTGCCCTTCGGGATCTACCGGGGGAGCGCCATGGGAGTAGGCCAGCGGGGCGCCGGACCGCACTCCCTGATCTTCCTGCCGGACTGCCGGATCGTCGCCACCCTGGCAACGCAGCGCCGTTGCAAGGAACTGGCGAGCGACCTTTCCCGGGTTTGGGTCAGGTGGGGCGGTCAGGAACCCGCCGAAGATCCCGCGCCGCTTCTCCAGCGGTTCCAGCGGGAGGAAGCTTAGGATGAGGGCCAGCCCGGCCCAGGTGGCGGGCTGGCCCCTTTTAGCCAATGTCAAGCGCTTTTCAAGTAGACTTGGGACTGTAGGCGGTGAATCAGCATGCCACCCAAGATATCAATCTCCATCGATAAGCCCGACGTCCCTCCAGGGCGGGTTCTACTCCAGGATGTCGCGTCCTTGAGTAGCGGGCTTCACGATTCTATTGCCCGCTTAATCCAGCGGCAGCTAGGCTTTCCGGGTCGCAACCGCCTCAAGGACGAAGCAAAGCGGCTAACTACTGTTGCACTCTCTGGAGTCTCTTCGGGCAGCGGCGTACTTGAGTGCGAGATTTTACCGCTTTCTGGCATAGTCGGCCGTCACCCCACGGCAGTTGCAGCATTTGATTTAGTTAACGGAATCAGCTCCTTCTCGGGCTCTCTTTCATGGCCCGGCTATTTGCCACCGGTCGTACGGAATCGCATGGGGCATGCGGTGGCTCCTATACTGGCCGAGGGCGCATCCGTTGCCATTACTGTCGAAGACGACGGAGTTTCGGCAAGCTGCAAGATCACAGAGTCCACAAGAATCGCCATGCAGGAACCTGAGCATTTTGAAACATCAACTCCCGTCGAGATAGTCGGCAATCTATTTGCAATCGACAACAGTAACCATTCTTTCAAGATCGACACGTCTCCGAAAAAAGTTAGCGTCCGCGTAAGCGAGGCACAGTTTCAGCGTGCCGACTCTCTGCGGTGGAAGAACGTTTTTGTGTCGGGATTTCCTCAAGATGAGGCTTGTAAGGTTGTCCACGATGTTGAAGAGCTGCGCTTAGCGGAACCCCAAGAAGAGAGCGGCATCTCTTTGCCAAGCGAGCTTCGCCGAGGGGAAAAGACAGAAGCCTATAGGCAAGTCTATGAGCGAGCCACTGCCTTACGTCAGCTAGAGCATGGCTGGGACACTTATCAAGCAAGGAGCACTGAGAGGAGGTCACTGGATTTTGCGCTCCAGTTCCTCCGCGACTCGATTGGAGTGCTCTTGGACTATGGGATTGAAGTGCCGACGCCATTCTTGGTGCCAACGCCTTCCGGCGGAGTGCAGCTCGAATGGAAAGTATTAGATCGCGAGTTGGAGCTTGAAATCACAAAACCCAGCCGGTTTGAATTTCTAGCAGTAGATAGGAGCGGAGAAGATGAAGGTAGGGCGTCGCGCTGGCACGCCACTCGCCTAATTCGCTGGGTTATAACTGGAGAGCAAGTGTGATTGAGGTCCCGGGCATCGTTGCTGATGAAGAGCCCTTGCATAGGCGCATTCATCCCACGTTTGTTAGGCCGGACGGATCAGTATCGTCACAGGCATTCCGTGATCGCGAGATGTCCGTCGATCGTGGGTACTACTGGCAAGCGCATCAGAGCCTTCAAGGGTACGACGGATACGGTCTTGCAAGTATAGGCACAAATACGGCACGTTCCTGCCAGCAAGAAGTAGTGGCGGATGGTAGCCTCTTCAATCCAGCCCACGCTCTTGTTAAGGGCGAAAAGCCGAAGTCGATTGCTCGCCGATTAGCGGTAACCGCCTCATGGGTAGTTTCCCTCGGCCAAGGGTAGAGAGGCTATGCCGTCAGTAGATCCCGCACCATCCAAGGCTTCCGCACAATCCCCGCCTTTATAGCGGGAGTCATCCGGATCGAGGAACCAAGTCAGATTATATGCAGCAAAGTGGAGCGCCAGCGCGGCCCGCAGGTTGTCCCGCTTCCGGCTGAAAGCGTTCGTCAGGCGACTGAACCGCCGAATTGACATGCGGATGTGCAGGTCGTCCGCTCGACGCAGCCTTCGCGGCTACCGCAGGTTAGCCCCGCCGAAAGGCGGGGTTTTCGTTTACATGGGTTCCTTCCAAACTTTCGTCTGCATAACGCCTAGAATGAGACAAATTGTCTCGGGTGTCAAATTGTTAGCGCGACAAAAGGCGCGCTCGCCGTGGATAGAAGTCTGCCTGAAACTGGAGGGGCATACCTGCGGATATGTCGCCGCCGGCATGAAGAAAAACAGAAGACGTCAAGCCTGAAACCCATCGGGGGCGGGAAGCGTAGAATGAAGCAGGAGCGGGAAGCCCCGCTCCGCGCTTGAAACGGAGGTGCCTGTTGACCCACGTTTTGAAGCAAGCCGGAAACACCCTAGTCCTGGCAAGCCCGTACAACTCGGGGGCGCCGCTGACGACGGGATAACCACAGTCCCCCGGCGGATTGATAGGAATCCGAAAGGGACCGCCGGGCTGGGAGCACCCGGACTCTGCCCACCAAGAGGGCCCCGGGCAAAGCACAGCTCGCGAGCTTGCCCGCGAATGCGTGACGAGCGTTGTGGGAACCTTACGATGTAACCCGAGGGGAGAGAGGGCGGCCTAATCCCGGCAGCTCTTCCCTCGGGAGCTTCCCCTCCCCGGCCAGTACCCACATCGGATTAGGACACGACCCGGATCGCCATCCTGGCTTCCCCGGTCACCATCCTGGGTTCCCGGGTCGCCATCCTGGCGCCCCTGTCGCGATCCTGGCCTCCCTGGTCGCGATCCTGGCCTCCCTGGTCGCGATCCTGGCCTCCCTGGTCGCCATCCTGGCCTCCCTGGTCGCCATCCTGGCCTCCCTGGTCGCCAT
>DASWQX010001266.1:0-4349 GCA_036403495.1 Thermoanaerobaculia bacterium | reverse complement strand
CGCGATAGGCGGCGACGTCTTCCCAGAGCGCGCCCAAGCGGTGCTGCGGATTGTGCCAGCCCGCCTTGTTGAGCTTCACGTCGAGCTGGATGTCGGCCGCCTTGTAGCGCCGGGTCACCAGGCCCGCGGGCTTGCCGCCGGCCCGGCTGTAGTTGATACAGGGGTCGGCGTAGGGCGCGCCGGGGACCGCCGGCAGGCCGTTGAGGATGAACTGCGCCGGGCTGGGCTTCGGCGACTGCGTGAAAGTGGCATGGAAGCGCTGGCCATGAGTGAACATGGCGAGCTGCTCCACTCCCGTCCCCGCCTCGGGGAGCTCGAAGGCGGCGACCTTGTCGAGCGTCTTGCTGAAGTCCACCGCGTTGAGCGGCGGCGTCGAGACGCAGCCGTCCTTGAGCGCGCAGCCGCGGATCAGGTGGCGCGGCAGGCCGCCGTCGAGCGCCGGCGACTTCGGATCGTCCGTCTGATGGGCGAAGTCGAGCGGCGGGTGGGGCGCCCGCTGGCCGCCGATGCCGGGGATGAAGAAGGGATAGCCGGGGTTGTTGAACCGCGCCGGATCGAGCCTGGCGGTGGAGAACGGCGAGACGCAGTTGGTATTCGCCTTGTCGCAGACCTGGTACTCCGTGCCGTCCGGGCTGATGTGGATCACGGCCGGCATCGGCGCCATCGCCAGCGACGGCAGCGGCACCACGGCGGGGATCGGCGTGCCACCGCCGATCTCGCCGTCGGGGAGCGCCCGCGCGCCCGGCGCAGGCTTCCCGTTCCGCATCAGTGTGCCGGTCTCCAGCACGTCGTGGACGCGCCAGAGCGACCACATGCCGCCCGCGAAGTGAGGATAGAAGTGGCAGTGGAAGATTGAGTCGCCCACCGTCTGGTTCACGTTGCCGGAGCCGTTGTAGACCATCTCGAGGGTGAAGGCCGAGCCCGGGCCGAAGGTCTGGCTGTCGGTGTAATAGCCGTTCGGCGTGTCGGGCGAGTGGAACCACTGGTGCGCGTGCTGGTGGTGGACGTGGTGGAGGTCGACCCCCGCGTGCAGGATGCGGAACTTGGTGTGGTCCGACAGGTAGCTGTGGTAGACGTTCGACGGATCGTCCGGGTAGAAGGCGCGGGTCGCCTTCTGGTTACTGTCGCAGCTGTACTGGCCGGTGAACGTGCAGGTGCCCTTGAACGTCACCTGGAGCGGCTTGTCTGTCGTCGAGAGGGTCTTCGGGCAGAACCGGTTCGGATTGGTGAGATCGGGATCGCAGGGGGTCTTGTGATCGTCGCAGAGACCGCTCGGCTTGCAGGAATCGGTCGCCGGATTGTCGACCACCATCGCCGGATCGCCCACCGCCCACGAGGTGAGGAAGAACTCCTCATACTTGCAGCTCGGGCAGCTCCCCATCGGGCCGACGCCCAGGCGGTTGGCCAGGATCTCCGAGGCGATGCCGCCGGCGCCGTAGTTGAACGCGAAGTTGTCGGCGCCATTGCCGTCGACGTTGAGGCCGTTGGCGTACATCTGGCCGAAAGCCTGCACCGCCTGGAACAGCTCGTGGTAGATGATGGTGAACTCACGGTAGGGCTGCTGGCGGTCCGGCAGGGCGTAGGCCGGGTTGAACACCGGCGCCGGAGCGGTGCCGGCGCTCGGGAAGGGGCCCGGCTGGCCGTCGGGGGTGCGGCCGGTGATCAGCGCCGTGAGGTCTCCATGGGCGGCCTGGCCGCCGAAGGGGCACCCCGCCTTCGCCTCGTTGGGACAGTTGAGCAGGTTGAGGATCGGCTGTCCGGCGCGCGGATGGCCCGCCGGATACAAGGCGTGGTAATCGAGGATCGGCTGCCCCGCCCCGGTGGTGCCCCGGCTGGCGAGGCGGAGATCCTCCTCGCTCACCTGGCTGCGGTACCACTCCGCCCCCTGCGGCTCGACGTGGACGGCGCCGAAGAGGCCGAAGGCGAGCTGGCCGCCGTCGCCCCCGGCGTTGGGGCTGTAGGTGTCGGCGGTGCTGTAGAGCAGGAAGCTCCCCTCGTGAGCGGCATAGAGAGTGTAGATGTGGGACTGCACCGGAGTCCCGGCGGTCACCAGGCTGCTGGCGTTGGCGCCCACCCAGGAGCCGTCGTCCTGCGCGTCTCTTACCCATTCCATCCCCTGCACGTGTAGCGAGGCGGCGCGGGTGGCCGGCTGCGTCTCCGCGCCGGAGGAGGGGAACGTGACGGCCACCGCCGTCGGGTTGAGCAGGTTGGTGAAGGTGACCTCCAGGCACTGCCCCTGATTGACCCGCAGCACCAGCGGGCGCGGGCGCTTGTCCGGCCGCAGCATGACGTGGCCCGGGCTCGGCGGGCCGACGGCACAGGTCGGCTGGCCGTTCACCACCGGTCCGCCCGGGAGACAGACGTCGCTCGCCAGGGCGAAGATCATACCGTTCGGCAGGGCCGCCCCCAGGCGGTTCAGGACGATCGCCTGGTCGAGGGCCACGACGTCGGCCTTGATCAGCCCGCCGCTTCCAGGGCACGTGGGCTCCCCTGGCGCCTGCGCGAGCGGCGACTGCGCGGGGACGGCGGCATTGGCGGGGACAACGGTGGCGGCGATCAACAGCGATGCGACGAACGGCAGGACCTTCGCTCTCATGACGAAATCCTCCCTAAATGGGACAAGCGCCAGGGGTCTCATCGGAGGCCCTGGTGGCAACGGATACGACCTTTGACTCTCAATTGGGACGAAGCGCTCGCAATGGTACTGCAAATCGGCGCGAAGGGAGCCTCAATCCGCGAGGTCGATCCAGACCGCGGCCCCGCCCAGCGCGCGGTGGGGGAAATCGACTCCGGCGACGAACGCCCCTCGCGCGCCGATCCGCCGGTTGGGTCCGAAGCTCACCGGCGTGCCGAGGCCGGCGTCGAAATGGTAAAGCTTCTCCAGCACCGCGGTCAGGGATTCGCGGCCGACCTCCCGCCCCGCCCGTTTGAGCCCCTCGATCAGCACCTCGGCCGCGGCCAGGGCGGCGGTCTGGGCCGGCAGGGCGCGCCCCGGAAGCACCGGCAGGGAGACCAGCAGGCGGTCGCTCAGGGGCGCCGGCACCAGAGTGAACAGGTCCTCTCCGGGCAACATGCCGGGAAGAAGGATCAACGGCCGGCGGCCAAGCGTCTCCTCTCGCCGCAGCAGCGCCTTCGCGGCGGCGCCGCGGTCGAGCAGCAGGATGGCGTCGGCGGCTTCGGCCGCTCGGGAGACGCTGAAGCCCCGACGCCGCGCCGCCGCTTCCGCCGCCGTGGCGATCCCCGCCAGCTCGGCCGGCCCGGGGGGCACGATCATCAACGACCGCTCCGCCGGCGGCAGCTTCCGGGCCGCCGCCTCGATCAGCGCCTCCACCTGCTCGCCGAGGCCGGAGGTCAGATAGAAGACGTGCCGGTCGGGCGGCGAGCTCTCCCGCGGGCGCGCGGCCAGGGTGGAGAGGAGCGGCACCCCGGCGGCCTCGGCGACGTCCGCCAGCTCGCCCTCGGCGCCGGAGAGATCGGTCCCGATCACGGCGAAGAGGGTCCCGCCGGCGAGGATCTCCCGCAGCTTCGCCGCCCGGTCGGCCGGCGGCTCGGGGAGCGTGACGAAGTCGAGCGCCAGCCGCCGGCCATAGATCCCTCCACCCCTGTCGATCTCGGCGCCCCGCGCGGTGAGCGCCGCGCGCACCGCCGCCGCCTCCTCCGCGCGCGCTCCGCCGGGGAGCAGCACCCCGAGATGGATGACGGTGGGTTCGAGCCCGGGCTCCCCCTCGTGACCCAGTCGCTTCAGGTAGGCGAGCAGGTCCGCCGCGTCCTTCTGGGTCAGCCGGTAGCGCGGCATGGCGACGTGCAGCTTGTTGCCGGCCGGGTCGACTCCCAGGGTGATGGCGCGGATCAGCAGGCGGTCGTCGTAGGCGGGGTGCCGGCGGCCGGCGCCGGCAGCGGGGCGCCCGAGCGCCTCGCGGGTGAGGTCGGAGGGGCGGACTCCCCCCTCCTTGCCGCCGTGCCCCTCGCGGCCATGGCAGCCGGCGCAGGGGAGCGCCGAGGCCGGGAGGGGCGCCCCCTCCTCGCCGAGCACCGCCTCGATCTCGACCCCCGAGGCGCTGGTGCCGAGGGTGTAGATCTGCTTGCCGCGAGTTTCCTCGAGGCTCAGGGGCGCCGCCGCGCTCGGGAGGGCGAGCACCGGGAACAGCAGGAACAGCAGGGACCTCAGGGACATGAGAAAAGGATTCCGATCCCTGGTCTCTTTCAGGGCCCCGGCGCGCCGCGGTCGTCGAGCACGCCCTTGACGAGAGCCAGGATCTCCTCCGGCTTGCTGAGACCGAACACCTTCTTCCAGAGCCCCGTGCGCTCGTTGCCGACGATCAGCAGGTTGGAGTGCGCCTCCCGCTGCT
>DASWQX010001265.1:0-5409 GCA_036403495.1 Thermoanaerobaculia bacterium | reverse complement strand
AGCAGGGCCGCCCGCGCGCTCTCCAGCTCGGCGGTCTCCAGCGGATCGCCGGTTCCCGCGGTCAGCGTCGTCGCGGCCTGGTCGAGCGCTTTCCCGGCGCCGGCGAGGTCGCCGGCCACCCGCCGGGCGGTGCCGACGGCGATCAGCGCGGCGCCCTGGAAGTCGTGGATCGACGCCTCGCCGTAGACCGTCGGGGCGAGCCCCCGCGCCGCCGCCAGGGCGAGCTCCGCCGCCTCGAGCGCCTCGGGCGTCGACGGATCGAGCAGACGCTGTGAGCGCTCCAGCAGACACTCGTAGAATCCGCAGGTCTGGAACCGGCGGTCGTTGGCGACCCGGATCCGCCGCCGCGCCGGGGCCTCGCTCTCCAGGAGATCCCAGAGCCGTCCCGCGTCCTGACGCTCCTGACGCAGCCGCTCCTCCTTCTTGCGGATCGCCGCGAAAGCCCGGTGCAGCGCTTCGTCGTAGTCCGCCTCCGAGGCGGCCGCGGGCCGCTCCGCGCCCTCGGCTCCCGGGGTCAGGCGGCGCGTGTTGCGGGCCGCCTGCGCCACCAGTCGGCGCACGACCGCCCGGCGCTCTTCCGGCGCGGTTTCCGGCTGGATCAGGTTCTCGATATCCGCCCAGGAGAGATCCTGTTGGACCTGCTGTTCGATCTGCATCATTCCGTCCCTCCCTGAAAAGGAATCGCGCGGGTGTGGTGCCGCGTCCTCGTGAAGTTGCGGAAAGCAGGAATTGTGCCCGGTCTGGGGGGACACGGACGATCATGGACGGACAAGGACGAACACGGACGAGAAAGCCAAGCTCCTTCTATCCTTGTCGGTCCGTGCCCGTCCGTGTTCTTCCCCCTTCTGGCATCCTCCTTGCCAACGAAAGGAAGGCATGGATCTCCTCACTCCTCCCCACCTGACCCACCCCGGTCTGCTGATCGCCATCGGCGGCGCCGAGGACAAGACCCGCGAGCGCGTCATCCTGCGCTACTTCCTGGAGGCGGCGGGCGGCGACGACGCCAGCATCGTGGTGCTGGCGACCGCCTCCGAGACGCCCGAGACCGGGGAGCGCTACGCCGACCTCTTCCTCGCCCTGCGCGCCGAGAACGTCGAGGTGCTGAAGATCGAGACCCGCGAAGACGCTATGGAGGCGGCCCCCGAGGCGCACGACCTGCTGGAATACGCGACCGGCCTGTTCATCACCGGCGGCAGCCAGCTCAAGCTCTCGTCCATCCTCGGCGGCACCCCGATCGCCCAGACCATCCGCGACCGCCATGCGGCCGGCATGGTGGTGGCCGGCACCAGCGCCGGCGCCGCCCTGCTCTCCGAGCACATGATCGCCCTCGGGGAGAGCGGCTCGACCCCCCGCCGCCGCCTCGTCCATCTCGCCAAGGGGCTGGGCCTGGCGCCCGATCTCATCATCGATCAGCACTTCCGCCGCCGCGACCGCCTCGGCCGTCTGCTGACCGCGCTCTCCTACAACCCGGGCCCCCTCGGCCTTGGCATCGACGAGGACACCGCGGCGATCATCGGCGGCAACGGCGAGCTCTCCGTGCTGGGAGCCGGCGCCGTGATGGTGGTCGACGGCTCGCAGATGAAGTTCACCGACAGCCACGCCGTTCACCGCGGCCAGCCGGTCGCCATGATCGGCTTGAAGCTCGACTTCCTCACCACCGGCTGCCGCTACGACCTCAAGCGCCGCCAGGGGATCACCCCGCCCCCGATGATCCACCCCGATCCCGTCGACCGCCGCTCCCCCGAGAGACCGCCGGTGCTGACGGAAAAGATCCTCACCGACGAGCTGGCGGTGGGCTCGGAGGACGGCGGCGAATAGGCCTTCGTGGCACACGCCTTGCTTTTTCTCCGGGCATCGGTCGAAGCCAGGAAACCAATCTTCCGGAGAGATGTCGCATCATGAAAATCCTGGAAACTCGGGTCTATCACGGTCCCAACCTCTATGCCCTCTGGCCGGTGATCCGCCGGCGTGTCGATCTCGAAGAGCTCGAAGCGTTCCCCACCGCCAAGCTGCCGGGGTTCTCCGATCGCCTGCTGGAGATGATCCCCTCCCTCTCGGAGCACGGCTGCTCCTACGGCGAGGACGGCGGCTTCGTGCGCCGCCTCAAGGAGGAGGAGGGGACCTGGATGGGGCACGTGCTGGAGCACATCGCTATCGAGCTCCAGGTGCTGGTGGGCACTCCCGTCACCTTCGGCAAGACGCGCGGCGAGGGGCTGCCCAAGGGGCACTACCACGTCGTCTACAGCTATATCGAGGAGGAGGTGGGGCTGGCGGCGTGGGACCTCGCGGAGAAGGTCGTCCGCCACCTGCTGCCGCCGGAGCGCGCCGATCACGACCCCTCGCCGTTCGACTTCGAGGCCGAATTCGAGGCGCTGGTGCGGATCGTCCAGCGGCACGCCTTCGGCCCCTCGACGGCGGCCCTGGTGAAGGCCGCCGAGGCGCGGGACATCCCCTGGATCCGCCTCAACGAGGGCTCGCTGGTGCAACTCGGCTACGGCAAGCACCAGAAGCGCATCCAGGCGACCGTCACCAGCGAGACCCGCCAGATCGCCAGCGAGATCGCCTCCGACAAGCGGCTCACCCAGCGCATCCTCGAGCAACTCGGCCTCCCCGTGCCCCGGCAGGCGATCGTCTACGACGCTGGCGAGGCGGTGGAGGAGGCGGAGCGGCTCGGCTTCCCGGTGGTGGTCAAGCCGCTCGACGGCAATCACGGCACCGCGGTGGCGACCAACCTCAAGTGCGCCGATCAGGTGCGCGAAGCCTACGACAAGGCGCGGAAACTCGGCTCGCGAGTGATCGTCGAGGCCTACCAGCCGGGGAACGACTACCGCATCCTGGTGGTCGACGGCCGCGCCGTCGCCACCGCCCAGCGGGTCCCCGGCCACGTCACGGGGGACGGCCGGCAGACCATCGCCGGGCTGATCGAGGAGGTCAACCGCGATCCCCGGCGGGGCATCGGCCATGAGAAGACGCTCACCCGCATCGAAGTCGACGACCAGGCGCGGAGGCTGCTGGCGGAGGCGGAGCTGACGCTCGACTCGGTGCTGCCGGAGGGGAAGGTCTTCTATCTGCGCGCCACCGGCAACCTCTCGACCGGCGGCACGGCGATCGACCGCACCGACGCGATCCACGAGGAGAACCGGCGGATGGCCGAGCGCGCGGTCCAGGCGGTCGGCCTCGACGTCGGCGGCGTCGACTTCATCTCGCCCGACATCTCCCGCAGCTATCGGGAGGTGGGGGGCGCCATCGTCGAGATCAACGCCGCGCCCGGCTTCCGCATGCACCTGGCCCCCACCGAGGGGAAGCCGCGCGATGTCGCGGGTCCGGTGATCGACATGCTCTTCCCGCGCGGCACCCGCAGCCGCATCCCGCTCGCGGCGGTCACCGGCACCAACGGCAAGACGACCACCACCCGCATGGTCGGCCACATCCTCAAGCTCGCCGGCCACCGGGTGGGGATGGCCACCACCGACGGCGTCTACATCGACGGCGCCCGCACCGTCCGCGGCGACATGACCGGCCCCTGGGCCAGCCAGCTCGTGCTGCGCGACCCCTCGGTCGACGCCGCCGTGCTGGAGAGCGCCCGCGGCGGCATCGTCCGCTCCGGGCTCGGCTGGCGCAAGTGCAACGTCGCCGCCATCACCAACGTCGCCGCCGACCATCTCGGCCTGGGAGGGATCGAGGATCTGGAGGATCTCGCCAAGGTCAAGCAGATCCTCGCCGAGGTGGCGCAGGACTATTGCGTGCTCAACGCCGACGACGAGCGGGTGGCGCGGATGGCCGAAGCCAGCCCGGCCGAGCCGATCTACGTCACCCTCGATCCCAGGAACGAGCTCGTCCGCGAGCACGTCCGCGCCAAGGGCAAGGCGGTGGTGCTGGAGAACGGGCTGAACGGCCGGATGATCGCGCTCTACCAGGGCGAGCGGCAGATCCCGCTCCTCTGGGCCCGCCAGATCCCCGCGACGATCGAGGGACGAGCGCTCCACAACGTGCAGAACGCCATGTTCGCCGCCGCCGTCGCCCACGGCATGGGGGTGGGCGTGGACGCCATCCGCCAGGGGCTGCGCACCTTCTCGCCCGACTTCTTCCAGGCCCCGGGGCGGCTCAACTTCTACAACGAGCACCCCTTCCGCGTGCTCCTCGACTACGCCCACAACGCCCACGGCATGGAGGCGGTGGCGCGCACCGTCCGCGAGCTCGCCGTCCACGGCCGTCGCATCGGCGTCATCGCCTCCCCCGGCGACCGCCGCGACGAGGACATTCTCGCCCTCGCCACCGCCGCCGCGCCCGCCTTCGACCTCCTGCTGATCAAGGAGGACGCCGACCTCCGCGGCCGCCGCCAGGGCGAGGTCGCCAACATCCTCCGCCAGGGCCTCGTCGCCGCCGGCTTCCCCTTCGAGCGCATCGTGCCCGAGGACTTCGCCGTCGAGGAGGAAGCCGTCGTCAAGGCCCTGGAGATGGCCCGGGCCGGCGACCTGGTGGTGATTTTCGGCGACGACCTCACCCGCGTCTGGGAGCAGATCGTGAGCTTCAAGCCGAAGCCGCAGGAGAGCGAGAGGACCGCGAGGACGATGCCGCCGAAGCGGGCGCGAGCCGCGGCGATGGCGGGGGTGGGGCCGGTGCACTGAGGGAGGGAGCGGAGACGCATGGCGTCTCTTTGGAGGCACCTATAGAATAGCCTCAGTGACGGAACCCCTCAGGTGGCGACCATGCACAAATTTCTCGTCGTCGTCGAGCGCGCGGGCACCAACTTCTCGGCATACTCTCCGGATCTTCCCGGTTGTGTTGCCACCGGCGATACCCGCGAAGAGGTGGAAGCCAACATGTACCAGGCTCTCGAGATGCATATCGAGGGGCTCAAAGAAGACGGCGGCCTCACTCGGCGCGGGAGGCCTTGCACTCCGTAGGGTGCGCTCCGCGCACCGGAACAGTGTTGAAGGTGCGCGCAGCGCACCCTACGGGCTCCATCTCCTCGTCCAAGATGCCTTTCTCCTCCTCTCCCCGGCAGGTGGGTGGAGGGCTGGGAGAGGAGGCCGGGAGGTGAGGGCCTTGGGTGGGGGAAAGCCGCGCCCTCTCCCCACCCCCAGTGGTTGGAACCCTATTTCCCCGCCGGCACGAACTTCATCGCCACGCCATTCATGCAGTAGCGCAGGCCGGTCGGCTTCGGGCCATCCTCGAAAACGTGACCTAGATGGCCGCCGCAGCGGGCGCAGAGGACCTCGGTGCGGATCTGGAAGAAGCTGCGGTCGGTCTTGGTGGTGATGTGGGTGGGATCGATCGGCGCCCAGAAGCTCGGCCAGCCGGTGCCGGAGTCGAACTTCGTATCCGAGCTGAACAGGGTGAGGCCGCAGGCGGCGCAGACGTAGACCCCCTTCTCGTGGTTGTTGTGGTACCTGCCTGTGAAGGCCG
>DASWQX010001264.1:0-2797 GCA_036403495.1 Thermoanaerobaculia bacterium | reverse complement strand
GAACCTCGCCTTCCTGGCCGTCGCCGGTCTGCTGATCTGGCGGTTCCTCACCACCGGCGGCCCGAAGATGATGGCCAGCATGGAATAAGGAGGAAACCTGTGGAAAAGACCTGGAAGAAAGGGCGCGGCAAGCTCGGCTTTCTGCAACCCCTGCTCGGGCGCTGGTCGGCGACGGCGGCGGGCGACGTCATGGGCCCGGTCCGCTGCACGCGCGCCTTCACGGCGGTCCTCGAAGGCGCCTACGTCCGCCTCGAAGCCCGCTGGGAGCTCAACGGCGGCGCGAAGATCTACGAGGAGGAGGCGCTGATCGGCGCCGGCGACGACGGCAAGGTCGGCTTCTGGTCGTTCACCTCGGACGGCAAGCGCTCCCAGGGGACCGTCGCCGACGTCTCCGACCTCCACCCGGAAGCCGTCGGCTTCGAAGCCCACATGCCCGCCGGCCTCGCCCGCATGGCCTACTGGCCGGACGAGGGCGGCGGGTTCGTCTTCGTCGTGGAGTCGAGGAACGCCAAGGGGTGGAAGCGCTTCGTCGAGCACCACTACCGTTCGGAGTGAGGAGCCGTCAACGCCGTCGCAGCCGGGTGTCGACCGTGCCGTGGAGGTCGGTGGCGGTGTGGAAGTAGCTCTCCCAGCGCCGCCGGATCCGGTCCACCTTGGCGAGCGAGGCGCGCGACGGGCTCTTGCCCACCGGCTCGATCAGCACGAAGGCCATCTTGAAGGTCTTGGGCGCGACGTCGCTCGACGGCTGGCGCTCGCCCTCGACGGCGATGATGTCGTCGATCGTCACGTCGTGGCGCTGGCCGGTGAAGGAGACGCCGATCTCCGGGTGGCGCCCCGGCTGGATCGACTCCGAGGTGCCGCCGCTGACATAGAAGAAGGGGGGCACGGCCGAGGCGGGGATCAGCCCCATGGCGTACTGGTCGAGGGGGCTGTAGCGCTCGGTGGCGTCGGTGGTCACGAAAGTGCCGTCACCGTTGTCCCGGATCTCGTTCCCCTCCATGTCCGAGGCGAGGGTGCTGTGCTTGAAGCTCCAGTGGGCGAGGTCGCGGCCGAGCAGGGCGTTGCTGGGTTTGCCGTTCTCGTCCTTGAACTGCATGCGCGCCAGCCAGCGGTGCCCCGCCTCCTGGCCCATGACGTCCAGGGTGCTGTTGGTGGCCAGGAACTC
Organism: Thermoanaerobaculia bacterium; assembly: GCA_036403495.1. Classification (GTDB taxonomy): domain Bacteria; phylum Acidobacteriota; class Thermoanaerobaculia; order Multivoradales; family UBA5704; genus DATARR01. The sequence continues at coordinate 1,632 of DASWQX010001264.1, read as the reverse complement.
CTCGTCCGGATCGGCCGGGAAGTGCGCCAGGCTGCTCATCATCACGAAGGCGCGCAGCCGCCCCTGGCTGCCGAAGAGAGAGCTGTAGTCGAACAGATCCTGGCCGAGGCCGCTGACGTCGTTCCGCGCCGACAGCTCGTAGGCGAAGCCGCCGCTGAGGTCGAGCGGGAAGTCGACGAAGACGATCACGTGATCGTAGACGTCCGCGAAGTGGGCGAAGAAGGCCTCGCCGATCCGGAACTCGTCGACGTACGAAGAGGCGCCGAAACGCTGGGCGACGGCGACTTTCCGCGTCGCCGCCGGCAGCTCGGTGGCGAAGTCGATCAGGTCGAGCTGGCTGTTCCGGCCGGGTGAGATGCCGACGACCGCCTCCTTGGCCGCGACCGCCTGGTAGGCGAACGTCACCCGCCCGTCGGCGAACAGCGTCGCCTGGAAAGTGTTGCTCTGGACGTCGCCGTTGAGCGGCACCCGGAGCCAGGTGACGACCACCCGGTCTGCCGCCGTCCGCAGGTAGACGCCGGCGTCGCCCACGGTCACCGAGGGGTCGAGGTCGGCGAAAAAGGGTGCGATCCGCGGCGGCCCGCTGAGAAAGTCCGGGATCTCCCGGTTGGACCGCTCCTCGGGCTCCTCGAAGGTCAGGTTGCCGTCCGAGTTGAGGTACAGGCTGCTGTAGGTGTGGCCGAAGAAGGAGAAGGTGAAGCCGCTCGCGAAGGTCACCGGCAGGCTGGCGTCGTCGCCGAGCGTGACCTTGCCGCCGATCTCGGAGTCGAAATCGGCCCCCTCGGCGTCGACGTGGACGCCGCGCGCGCTGCTGGTGAACCGCAGGCCTGTGAGGTTGAACGGTTGCGCCGGCACGATGATGCCGCCGTCGTCCGCGACAACGGCGACGTTGCCGCTGCTGCTGGCCCGCGGCACGGTGGCCGCCTTGCCGAGCCGGGCGCGCTCGCGGGTGAGCCGCCGCTCGTGCTGGCGGTGGACGGCGTCGCTGATCACGACACCGAACCGGTTGGTGCCGCACCAGGAGACCTCCCGGGAGAGCGGGGCGGCGCTCGCCGGAAGGGCCCAGGGCAGGCCGAGGACGATCGCGACAGCGGATACCAGACAGACGGCATGCTTCATAAAAAGGCGCTCCTCAGGTTGAGCCCTCGCTCGGAGCAAACCCCGGCCGCCCAGAGGAAGCCGGGTCAAGAGAGCGCCATTGCAGCGTACCCGGTGCGGTCCTCGCCTGATCGCACCGTTATCGTTCCGTTATCGGCTTCAAGGACGAGAAATTCGGAGCCTTCCGTTACACTCCCGTTAGGGAGACCTCTCCCCTCGTTGGGGAGCCTCGCTCCCCGTTGGGAGACCCCCTTCCCTCGTTGGGAGACCCCTTTCCCTCGCGGGAATACCCCTCGTCTTAGTTGGGAGACCCCTCTCCCTAGCGGGAATACCCCTCGTACTCGTTGGGAGACCCCTCTCCCTCGCGGGGAGACCCCTCGTCCTTGTTGGGAGACTGATCGGCGACAATTAGAAGTGCGGGTTGACGACAACTAGAATTGCGGGGTTCCGGTCCTCGTAAGTGCTTGTCCCGTAGTCTCTTCCACCTCAGGGATGGGAGGGCGATGATCACGGACCGGCAGGTGAGGAAGCTAA
>DASWQX010001263.1:0-4141 GCA_036403495.1 Thermoanaerobaculia bacterium | reverse complement strand
TGGCGCGTAAGACCAGCCCGCGTGTGGCGGAAAGTCCGGGTTGCCGTCCGCTTTTCGACATGTACCAGTGGGCGGTCGGCGCCAAACCGTCCCGCTGGACTCAGGTTGAGAGTTCTTTCCTCAAGGCAATGTGGAGCTTCGATCAGGGCTTCGCGGCCGGTCTCGCGAACCAGGGGGACAACCAGAACGGCAAGGGAGATTTCTTCACCGATCTGATTGCCTTGGTGCTGGAGAGCTGCTCCGGCAAGGAGCTGCACGGTCGCGGCGCCGTGCCGGGCCTGATCTTTCCCAACCACAATCTGGATACCTCCTACCCCGCGCAGGGCACGGTGGAGATCCTGATCGAAACCAAGGTCGCCGGGGCGCCAAAGTCACCTCGAAATCCGCAGCAAAAGAATCCCCAAGGCCGTCCGGGAAGCTCGGATCTGGACAAGCGGGTCAAGGAGGCCGGTCTCAAGACGATTGACCTCAAGGCCGAGTGGGCGCGCCACGCCGGTCAGGGCGGAGGTCCTACGAGCGACCTGCTCACCTGGTTGCGACAGAGCAAGCCCCTGTCGTTTCTGTTCCTCGCCATCCGAGTCGTGGATCGGAGCGACTTTGAGCGCACCCTCTTCTTCGCGAACGCCGCCAACCGGATGATGGACGATGTGGGACTGGTCGCCTATGAGCCCAAAGCGTCGGGAGACGGCTATCAGGCGTGCAAGATTCCAACTCACCTGGAGTTGGACCGCGTCCTCAGCCGGGTCTGCACCGCTCTGCGCAATCTGCCGTAAGCGACGGCTCTTGCCGCCCCCGGACGTTCCTCATGCTACACTTCGCGCACGTGCCAATGTGGCACCATTGACTTAAACATGAACCGTCTCCGGCATCTCGTCCTCCTGCTCCTGATCACCGCGTTCGCGGTGTTCCAGGCGCTGGCGACGGCGCCGCTGTTCCATCCCGACTGCGAGAGCCTGGAGACGCAGGTCCAGGCCCAGCACGTGCGCGAGGCTCCGGCGCTCAGCACGCCGGAGGGATGCACGCCGCGCAACTCGGACGAATGTCCGGTCTGCATGGTCTCGGGGCTCTCGGCGATCCTCTCGCCGGGGCTCGCGGTGTTCGCTCCCACGGATCACCAGACCGCACCCTACAAGGCGCCTGACGGCCTCGTCCGCGCCCTTCGCAGCGAAAACCTCAGAAGCCGCGCTCCGCCCTCCGCCTAGTCCTCCCGTCCCGATCCTCGCCGCTCCGGCTTCACGCCGGTTTCATCCGTAACGCGGAGAGAGCTCCAGGAGGGCTCCTTGAACCTATTCCGTATTGGAATTGCCGTTGCCTTGGGGAGCGGCGCGCTCGTCGCGCTGCCGGCCCGGGGTCAAACCACTGGCACGGTCGTGGCCATGCCCGCTCCCCTCGCCGCTCCGGGCTCGCCGGCGCCGCTCCGCCTCTCGCGCCGCCAGGCGATCGCTGAGGCGCTGGGGCGCAATCCCGGCCTCCTCGCTTCCAAAGAGCAGGTGGAGCAGGCGCGGGCGCAGGGGGTGATCGACACCGCCTTTCCCGATCCCACCTTCGCCGCCGACGTCGCCGGCCAGCGCAACGCGTTCAATCCGGGCTCGGGGAATGCGAGCGACGTCGGCTTCGGCGTCACCCTGCCGTTCCCCGGCAAGCGCCGGCTCAAGGGCGAGGTCGCCAAGGCGGCGGTGAGCGCCGCCGAATTCACCCTGGCGCAGCTCCGCCAGTCGGTTGCCTCGCAGACGGCGCAGGCCTATGACGCCATCCTGGTCGCGCTCCGCCATGGCGACGATCTGCGGCAGAGCAAGGAATTCGCGCTCGACTTTCTGGCCAAGACCAAGGCGAGATTCCTTGCCGGCTCGGTGCCGAAAGTCGACGTGGTCAAGGCGCAGGTGGACGTCTCGCAGGCGGACAACGACCTGATCGCCAACGAGCGCGCGCTGATCACCGCGCTGGCCTCCCTCAACCGCCTCCTCGGGCGGAGCGGCGGCGCGCCCATCGAGGCCACGGACAGCCTCGAGGTGCCGGCCTCGATCGCCGAGCTGGAGGCACTGGAGAAGCTGGCCCTGAGCTCGCGCCCCGAGCTCCAGAGCCTGAAGATCCAGCAGCAGGGGGCCAAGGCGGCCACCCGGCTCGCCCACCAGTACTGGGCGCCGGACATCAACGTCACGGTCGAGCGCAACGCCGTCCAGGGGAGCCCGACGACCTTCACCACCGGCATCGGGCTCGGCTTCCCCGTCTTCCTCCGCCAGCACCTCCAGGGGGAGGTCGCCATGGCCAGCCACCGCGAGCAGGAGCTGGCGGCCAACGTCTCGGATATCACCGCCCAGATCAGCCTCGACGTCCGCACCTCCTACGCCTCCGCGTCGACGGCGCTCCGCCAGGCGATCTTCCTGCGCGACGAGCTGCTGCCCGAGGCGCGCGAGGTCTACCGGGTGGCCTCGGTGAGCTACGGCCTCGGCGGCACCTCCGCCCTCGACCTGCTCGACGCCAAGCGCACCCTGCTCGACGCCGAGAAGCAGTACGCCGACGCCCTGGCCGCCGCCAACGACGCCCAGGCCGCCCTGGAGCTGGCGGTGGGAGCCCCCCTGCCGCCCGCGCCTTCCACCGCTATACCCGCCGCCGCACCTTCAGGAGCTCATCCATGAGAGACCGCCTCCGACTTTCGACTCTGACCGGAGCCGTCGCCCTGCTGGCCGCGTCGGCGCTCCTCTCCACCTCCTGTTCGCGGACCCCCGACAAGACGGCCGATTCCGCGGCTCCGGCGGCGGCGGCTTCCCCGGCAAGACCCGCTGAGCTCAAGCTCGATCCGGCGCAGCGGCAGAAGATCCGCGTGGAGACGGTGGCGCCCACGTCGTTCCACCGCACCGTCGAGACCACCGGCACCGTCGCCTTCGATCAGAACCAGGCCACGCAGGTGCTGGCGCCGGTCTCGGGACCGGTGGCGCGGCTGCTGGTCGAGGTCGGCGCCCACGTCGGCAAGGGGCAGCCGCTGGCCGTGGTGGCCTCGCCCGACTTCGCCACCGACGTCAGCGCCCTGCGCAAGGCCGAAGCGACGGCCAAGAACGCCCGCCGGCTGGCCCAACTCGACGAGCAGCTCTGGAAGAACGACGCCATCGCCCGCCGCGACATGGAGCAGGCGGAGACCGACGCGGTGGCCGCCGAGGCCGACCGCGACGCCGCCCTCCAGCAGCTCCGCGACCTCGGGGTCGACGCCAAGACGATCGCCGACATCCGGGAGAACCGCCCGGCGGCCAACTCCGGCGCCCTGATCCGCTCGCCGCTTTCCGGCACCGTGGTTGAGAAGCTGATCACTCCGGGTCAGCTCCTCCAGGCCGGCACCACCCCTTGCTTCACGGTGGCGGACCTGTCGACCGTCTGGGTGATGGCCAACGTCTTCGAGACCGACCTGCCGTTCATCGCGCCCGGCGACAGCGCCCAGATCCTCACCGGCGGCCCCGGCGGACCGATCGCGGGGAAGGTGGACTACATCGCCGCCCTGGTCGATCCGACCACCCGCGCGATCGCCGTCCGCATCGTGGCGCCCAACCCGAACGGAGTGCTGAAGCGGGACCTCTACGTGCGCACCGCCATCCAGTCGCGCCGCGAGGGCACCGGTCTGCTGGTGCCGGTCGCGGCGGTGCTGCGCGACGACGAGAACCTGCCGTTCGTGTTCATCGCCAACGCCGACGGCACCTTCGCCCGCCGCCGCGTCCAGATCGGCGCGCGGATCGGCGACCGCCAGGAGATCACCTCCGGCCTGACGGCGGGGGAGACCATCGTCGTCGACGGCGGGCTCTATCTCCAGACGGTGGTGAGCTCATGAGCGTGGCCGAGCCCACTCCCGGCGCTCCGGTCGACCACACGCCCACCAACCCCTCGGCGATCCACCGCATCGTGGCGATGGCGCTGCGCCAGCGCTTCCTGCTGGCGCTCGCGGCGCTGCTGCTGATCGGCGCCGGGGTCTGGTCGTTCAAGCGGCTGCCGGTCGACGCCTATCCCGACCTGTCGCCGCCGATCGTCGAGATCGTCACCCAGTGGGAGGGGCACGCGGCCGAGGAGGTCGAGCGGCTGATCACCGTGCCGGTCGAGGTCGAGATGAACGGCCTGCCGGGGCTCACCGTGGTGCGCTCGATCTCGCTCTACGGCCTGT
>DASWQX010001262.1:0-1587 GCA_036403495.1 Thermoanaerobaculia bacterium | reverse complement strand
CGCCGGTACTCGGCCAGGGCCTGCCGCCGCGCGGGCGTCCCCTCGCGGTAGCGCTCGCCCGCCCGGGACATCGCGCTCTCGGCGGCGGCGCGATGACGGTCGGCGTCGGTCGCGCGGGGGAGCTCGTCGAGGCGGATCTCGTAGCGGCCGGACGGCGCCGCCGGCTCCCGGGCGATCACCTCGACCTCGTAGCTCCCCGCCGCCGCGGGCTCGACGACCAACGTCTCGGTCCCCTGACGGTCGAAAGGGGCGTCCACGGCGACCCGCTTGCCGTCCGGTCCCGTGGCGGCCAGCTCGACGTCGATCCCCCGCTGCTCGACGGCGATCCGCCAGACCTTCCCGGCCGCCAGCTCGGCGCGGAAGGTCTGGGTCTCGCCGGGAGCCAGGGCTCGCTCGACCGGCGATCCCGGGAGCAGAGCCGAGGATGGAGGCGCGGCGGCAAGAAGGATACCGCCGAGGGCCGTCCAGGCCAGGAGAAGGAGGAAAGCCGGGAGGCGAGGCATCAGAGCTCGGCGGCCTACCCCCGCGCTCCCGGCCAGGGACCGGGCGTCTCGTCTTGGAGCTCCAGCTCGATCGTCTTTGTGGCATAGAGCCGAAAACCCCGCGCTTGGTAGTTGGCGAGCGCGGCCGGGCCGTCGAGCGAGCAGGTGTGGACCCAGACGCGGGAGGCGCCCATCGCCCACGCGCGCTCGGCGGCGGCGGTGAGCAGGGCGCCCCCGAGGCCGCGGCCGTGGAACCCCGGCAGCAGTCCGAAGATCGCCAGCTCGACCGTCGACCCGGGCTGCCGCTCCAACTCGAAGAAGCCGGCCGGCGTGCCGTCCACGTAGCCAACCCAGGTCTCCAGCTCCGGCCGGTCGATCCAGGCGAGCCATCGCGCGTAGGTCCATCCCAGGCGGTCGGTCCAGTACCAGTCGCCCCCCACGGCGGTGTAGAGGAAACGGTTGAGCTCCGGGCTCGGGATGCGCGCCTGCTCCACCCGGAACCCCTCGGCGCCCGGCCGGGAGGGGCGGACGTCCGCCGGCGAGGTCATCTCCAGGTAGTAGATCTCGACGGTCCGTTTCATGACGGGGCGATCCTCAGCACCTTGGCCCCGCGGACGCTGCGCGCCTTCAGCTCGCGCAGCGCGCGGTTGGCATCCGCCAGCGGAAACTCCTCGACTTCCGGATGGATCGGGATCTCGGCCGCCAGCGCCAGGAGCTCCCGGACGTCGCTGCGGGCGACGTTGGCGACGCTCTTGATTTCCTTCTCCATCCAGAGGTCCCGCGGGTAGTCGAGGGCGAGGAGAGCCGACTTGTCGCGCTCCTCCTTGCGGATGGCGTTGATCACCAGCCGCCCCCGCGGCTCCAGGTTCTTGAGCGCGTCGACCACCGGCTGCCAGGCGGGCGTGGTGTCGATGATGGCGGCGAGCTTCGCCGGCGGCTCCTCCCCCGATTCCCCCGCCCAGGCCGCGCCCAGCTCGCGCGCGAACGCCCGCTCCCCCTCGCTGCGCGCGAAGACGTAGACCGGCGAAGCGGGATAGCGGTGGCGGGCCATCTGGAGCACCAGATGAGCCGACGCACCGAAGCCGGTCAGTCCCAGCGGCTCGCC
>DASWQX010001261.1:0-2242 GCA_036403495.1 Thermoanaerobaculia bacterium | reverse complement strand
GTGGATGAAGCCGGCGGCGAAGCTCCTGCGCGAGGCGGCGGCGATCACGAAGAACGCCTCGCTCAGGAAGTTCCTGGAGCTGCGGGCCGCCGCCTTCGAGAGCGACGACTACTATGCCTCCGACCTCGCCTGGATGGACCTCGACGCGCCGGTGGAGGTCACCATCGGCCCTTACGAGACCTACGAGGACGACCTCTTCGGCTACAAGGCCGCCTTCGAGTCGTTCGTCACCGTGAACCTGCCGCGGGAATCCGCCGCCCTCACCCGCTACAAGGAGCGGCTCCCCTGGCTGGAGAAGAACCTGCCGATCCCCGACGCGGACAAGAACCTCCACCGCGGCACCGACAGCCCCATCCGGGTGGTGGACATCGACTACGGCTCGGGCGAGAACCGGGCCGGCGTGCAGACGGTCGCCTTCAACCTGCCCAACGACGAGCGGGTGCGCGAGGCCAAGGGGTCGAAGAAGGTCCTGCTGCACAACATCATGCGGGCGAAGTACGACAAGATCCTGATCCCCATCGCCCGCCAGGTGCTCGACCCCGCCCAGGTCAAGGACGTCTCCTTCGACGCCTACTTCAACGAGGTGCTCCACCACGAGCTCTCGCACGGCTTGGGGCCGGGCACCATCACCGTCGACGGCCGCAAGACCGAGGTGCGGCTGGAGCTCAAGGAGCTCTACTCGACCCTGGAGGAGGCCAAGGCGGATGTGATGGGCGTCTACAACATCCTCGCCCTGATCGAACAGGGGGACATGCCGGCCACGCTCCGCCATTCGCTGGAGCCGACCTACGTGGCCGGCCTCTTCCGCTCCGCCCGCTTCGGCGTCGACGAGGCGCACGGCCAGGGGGTGGTGGCGCAGTTCAACTACCTGGAGAAGAAGGGGGCGCTGGTCACCGACGCTCAAGGGAAGGTGCACGCCGTCTCCGAGAAGTTCCCCGGCGCCATCCGCGACCTGCTGCACGACATGCTGACCCTGCAGGCCCGCGGCGACTACGCGGGTACCAAGCAGTTTCTCGACACCTACGGCAAGCCGACGCCGGCGCTACGGAACGCGATCGGCCGCCTCCACGCCGTGCCGGTGGACATCCGGCCACTGTACTCTTCGAGTCATCCCTCCCAGTCCCAGAAGTAGTCCTTATTGGTGAGCGAGGCCTCCTCTTCCACGGGGGCCTCCTCCTCTCCCCGCGCCGCCACCTCCTCGGCGGTCGCCTCGCCGCGGATCACCGCCAGTTGCTCCTCGAGGTCCTGGGTCTCGCGCTCCCAGTATTCCGGGGTGCCCCACTGCGGCCAGGCCGCGGGAAACGCCGGATCGTGCCAGCGGCGGGCGATCCAGGCGGCGTAGTGGATGATCCGCATCGCCCGCAGCGTCTCGATCAGCGGCAGGGTGGCGCGGTCGAAGTCGCGGAACTGGAGGTACCCCTCGAGGAACCGCTCGCGCAGCCCCTGGGTGTAGGCGTCGCGGCCGGGGAGCGCCAGCCATAGGTCCTGCACGGCCGGTCCGATCACCATGTCGTCGAAGTCGAGCACATTGAGCTGGCCGTCGCGGAAGAGGATGTTCCCCAGGTGGAGGTCACCGTGGATGCGGTGGATGGGCACGCCCGCCAGCCGGCGGTCGGCGATCGCGGCGATCGACAGCGCGGTGTCGAAGTAGCGCTCCCGCAGGTGTGCCGGCACCACCTCGTGCGCCTCCAGGAAGTCGAGGTTCTGCCGGATGTAGACGTCGGCGTCGAGCCGCAGCCGGTGCTCGGCCGCGCCGGCGGCGCCGACGTTGTGCATCCGTCCCACCAGCATGCCCAGCCGCCGCGCCGCGGCCGCGTCGAGCTCGTCGGGAGCCCGCCCGCCACGCCGGTCGGAGAGGCAGTAGAAGATGTTCTCGATCCGCCGCAGCGTGCCGCCGCCGGGGAACTCGCGCATGGTGCAGACCGGGATCTCCTCGGCGGCGAGGTCGGCCAGGAAGCGGTGCTCCTCGTGGATCTGCTCCTCGCTCCAGCGCCCCGGGCGGTAGAACTTGGCCACCACGCGCGAGCGGTCCGCCAGCTCCACCTCGTAGACGCGGTTCTCGAACGAGTTGAGCGGATAGCAGACGGCGTTGCACTCGAGGCCCCCGGCCTCGACGGCGCTCAGCACCTTCTCGGGGGTGAGGGAGAGGAAGAGGTCGGTCTCGGCGGGCTCCGGCATGGAGCCAATGTAGCAAAGAAACGTAGGGGCGGCCCTGTGTGGCCGCCCTGGAAGGCGGAAAGCA
>DASWQX010001260.1:0-6636 GCA_036403495.1 Thermoanaerobaculia bacterium | reverse complement strand
TCCGACGTGAACAGGTGGATGTCGCGTTCGCTCATGTTCTTGACCTCAGGCGTCCTTCGGATCGTCGGCGTTGGCTTCGGATCGGAATCAGGAGTTATGGAAGAAGATCCGCCGTCGACTTCGGCATCAACGGATCGGGCGGCTCTCCAGGACACCATAGAAGAGTGTCGAGAGCGCATGGAAGGTGGACAGGGCGATGTTCTTGCGCCGGTTTTCCAGGCCACCGGTCAGCGAGCCCATGATGCCGCCGCTGCGCCGCGTGCCCGGCACCGCGAAGGGGATCTGGGCGCTGTCGAGCCCCGCCACCAGCCGGTCGGGGAGCTGCACGGCGCCGCTCGAGCCCCACGCCTCCCCCAGCGGGCTGCGCAGGACGGTCCAGTTGCGGATGAAGTAGCGCTGGGTGCCGTCGACCTCGAGCGACTCGATACCCCCCTCGCTGCAGATGTAGAAGTGGTAGGTGTCGCGCAGCTTCTCCTGAAGGCCGGAGGCCTTCTTGCGGGCCGCGCGCACCACCACCTCATCGGACACCAGGAGGCCGACCGGCTCCTCCTCCACCGACTGCGGCACCACGACGACCGAGACCGTGCGGTCCATGCCGTCGTGGAAGAAGCGGAGGAAGCCGTCGCGGACCCCGAGCAGCTTGTCGGATGCGTGGCCGGCCACCGCCACCTCGACGCCCGTTTGGAGCCTTTGCCAGAAGTTCTTAAGATCCGTGCTCATGATCTCCAGTCGTCAGAACCAAAGGGTCAAGGATATTCGGCGGCTCCGGCGAAGTAAAGGCGACCTCGCCCTGCTCGAGGGCCCCCACCTGGTCGCCGAGGCGCTGGCCGCCGGCCTCGCCCTCGAAAGCGTGCTGGCGACGCCCCCCTTCCTCGACTCGCCCGAGGGGCGCCGGCTGGCCGGCCTGCTCGCCGTGGAGCCGCTCACGGTGAGCCCCGACCTGCTGGCGGAGCTGACCGACGCCGACTCCCCCCGCGGCATCCTCGCCGTCGCCCTCCTCCCCCGCTCGGGCGCCGCGTCGCTGCCGGTGGCGCCGGGCCGTCCCTACCTCTATCTCGACGGCCTCCAGGACCCGGGCAACCTCGGCGCTCTCGCCCGCGTGGCCGAGGCGGCCGGCGCCGCCGGCCTCGCCCTCTCCTCCGGCTGCGTGCACCCCAACCACCCGCGGGCCCTGCGCGCCTCGGCCGGCAGCCTGCTCCGCCTGCCCGTCGCCGTCGGCGCCGAGCCGGACGCCCTCGATGCCCACCTCGCCCTGGCCCTTCCGCGCTGGGCCGCCCTGGTGCCGCGCGACGGCGAGGACCTCTACCGCGCGGATCTGGCCGGCACCCTGATCCTCGCCCTGGGCGCCGAGGGACCGGGGCTGTCGCCGCTCCTGCTCGATCGCGCCGGCCTGCGCTTGACGATCCCGATGGCGGCGGCGGTGGAATCGCTCAACGCCACGGTGGCCGCGGCGCTCGTTCTCTTCGAGATGCGCCGACGGGAGACCATCCCGACCGTTTTTTCATGATCCGGACGGCCATTTTGCTTTCTTGGCCGGTTTGTAGCATCCCGGACGCTCGCCGTCCTTCCCGGACGGTCATCCTGGTTCCCCGGTCCGCATTCAGCTTCCCGGACCGGCATCCTGGCTTCCCCGGCCGCCGTCCTGCTTCCCGAGCCGTCATCTTTCTTCCCGAAGCGTCATCCCGTCTTCCGAGCGCTCATCCCGGCTCCGGAAGGCTCATCCTGCCTTCCGGCGGCGCTTGGCGTACAATCCGGGACCCGAACCGCTGTCCGTCCCCAAGGAGAGAGAGATGAAGATCGGCATCGGCTCCGACCACGCCGGCTACCGCTACAAGGAAGAGATCAGGAAGTACCTCGCCCAGCGCGGCCACGAGGTGAAGGACTTCGGGACGAACTCGGAGATGACGGTCGACTACCCCGCGTTCATCCGGCCGGTGGCGCTGGCGGTGGCGGCGGGCGAGGTCGAGCGCGGGATCGTGCTCGGCGGCTCGGGCAACGGCGAGGCGATCACCGCCAACCGCGTGCGCGGCATCCGCTGCGTCCTCTGCTGGAACGAGGAGTCGGCCCGCCTCGGCCGCCAGCACAACGACGCCAACATGCTCTCGCTCGGCCAGCGGATGATGACGCTCGAGATGGCCCTCGCCATCGTGCAGATCTGGCTCGACACCCCGTTCGAAGGGGGCCGGCACGTGCGGCGGATCCAGATGATCGACGAGCCGTGAGCCCTCACCCCCCGGCCCCCTCTCCCAGCCCTCCACCCTCCCTGCCGGGGAGAGGGGGAGACCACGCTGCCTACTCGGCGGTACGGCAAGCCCTGGGGCCGGAGCGGGTGCGGACCGGAGAGATCCTCGCGCCTTACACCACCTTCAGGATCGGCGGCCCGGCCGACCTCTTCTACGAGCCTGCGACTGCGGACGAGCTGGCGGCGGCGATCTCGGCGGCCCGCGCGCACGAGGTCCCCTTCTTCCTGCTCGGGCTCGGCGCCAACATCCTGATCGGCGACCGGGGTTTTCGCGGGCTGGTGATCCGCAACCTCGCGCGGCACCTCGAATTCACTTCCCAAGGGACGGTGCGGGTCGAGAGCGGAGCGATCGTCTGGCCCGACCTGATCGAGGCGGCGATCAGCCGCGGCCTATCCGGGCTGGAGCACTACGTGGGCATCCCCTCGACCGTGGGCGGCGCGCTCTGGCAGAACCTCCACTTCCTCTCCCCCGCCCCGCCGCGCGAGCGGACGATGTTCATCTCCGAGGTGACGAAGGGGGCCGAGATCCTCACCCTCGAAGGCGAGCGGCGGACAGTGGACGTGGGGTACTTCGAGTTCGGCTACGACAGCTCGGTCCTCCACCACCGGCCGGACGTGGTGCTCGCCGCTACCTTCCAGCTCACCCCGGAGGACCCCGAGCGGATGCGGCGGATCGTCGAGGAGAACCTCCAGTGGCGCCGCGAGCGTCATCCCCCCCTCGACACCGAGCCGAGCGCCGGCTCCATCTTCAAGAAGATCGAGGGGATCGGCGCCGGCCGCCTGATCGACGAGTGTGGCCTCAAAGGCACCCGGATCGGCGGCGCCATGGTCACCCAACGCCACGCCAACATCTTCATCAACACCGGAGACGCCTCCGCGGCGGATGTGCGGGCGCTGATCGCGCGCTGCCAGGAGGAGGTGGAGCGGCGGATGGGATACCGGCTGGAGGTGGAGATCTCGCTGGTTGGGGAGTTTTGAGTATGCATGGACGGAATCTACTGGGACCTGGAGCCAAGGGTTTCTGGATCTGCCGGGTAGCGCCACTCAGCCCTATGCCTCCGATCCGGCCTCCGCGACAGAGCTCCGCCGCGGCTTGGCCGTCTTCTTGGCGGCTTTCTTCGCCGCCTTTCGCGGCGCCTTGTCGCGCCACCGGGAGATCGCCCGCTTGTCGGAGATATGGATGTGGACGGCCCCGTCGAGCGCCATGGCCAGCTTGACCATGGTCTGCAGAGTGAAGTTGGCACCGCCTCCGAGCAGTTGCGTGATGTAGGCCCGGGAGGTGCCGACTCGCCGGGCCAGCTCGGCGCGCGAGACCCGCTTGGCTTTCATGATCCGGTCGAGATCCTCGGTGAACTCGATGACGGGGATCCCCATCCAGTAGTCGACATGGTTTTCGGCTTCTTTCAGAAGCTGTCGGTAGTGCTCGATGTCAGGCATCCTGCCCCTCCTCGATGCGAAGTCTCCGTAAGAGCTTCGCCCTGAAGTACTGTTCCCCGGGCGATCCGGATGAGCGTCATGTTAACTCTCTTGTTAACGAACGTCAAGACCTTTCCCGTCGATTTCTCGGTGCTCATCCAAGAACCCTCCGGTCGAGGCTGCGGTACTGGATGGCCTCCGCCAGGTGCGCGGAGCGGACGGCGTCGCTGCCGTTGAGGTCGGCGATGGTGCGGGCGACCTTGAGGACGCGATCGAGCGCCCGCGCCGAGAGGCCGAGGCGTTCGAAGGCGGTGTCGAGCAGCCCCCGGCCGGCCGCGTCCACGGCGCAGAAGCGGCGGAGCTGCTCGGGTCCCATGGCCGAGTTCGTCGGCGTGGTCGTCTGCGCGCCGAAGCGTTCGATCTGGACCGCCCGCGCCGCCGCCACCCGCCGCGCCACGCTCTCGGTACACTCGCCGGCGGAGGAGCGGAGCTCGACCAGGCTCACCGCCGGCACCTCCACGTGCAGGTCGATCCGGTCGAGCAGCGGCCCGGAGACCCTCCCCCGGTAGCGCTCGATCAGCGGCGGCGGGCAGCGGCAGACATAGCGAGGATCGCCCAGATGCCCGCAAGGGCAGGGGTTCATCGCGGCGAGCAGCGAGAAGCGGGCCGGGAAGACCAGGCGGGCGCGGGCGCGGACGACGCTGACGCTCCCCTCTTCGAGCGGCTGGCGAAGGGCCTCCAGGGTGTCGCGGCGGAACTCCGGCAGCTCGTCGAGGAAGAGGACGCCGTTGTGCGCCAGGCTCGCCTCGCCCGGTCGTGGACTGCTGCCGCCGCCGATCATCCCCGCCGTGCTGGTGCCGGTGTGCGGGCTGCGGAAGGGGCGCTGGCGCAGCAGCCCGGCCGGTGGCTCCTCGGCGACCAGGGAGTGGATCTTGGTGACCGCGATCGACTCCGCCAGGCTGAGCGGCGGCAGGATTCCCGGGAGCCGGCGGGCGAGCATGGTCTTGCCCGAGCCCGGCGGCCCGAGGAAGAGGAGGTTGTGGCCGCCGGCCGCCGCCACCTCCAGCGCCCGTTTCGCCGTCTCCTGTCCGCGCACCTCGGAGAGGTCGGGCGCGCCCGCCGGGGCGTCGGCGATAAAAGGAGGAGCGGGGACGGCGGGGAGCTCCGCCTCGCCCGTCAGGTGCTGGACGGCTTCGGCGAGCCCCCGCAGCCCCAGCACCGGGATGGCTTCGAGCGCCGCCGCCTCGGCGGCGTTGGCGGCCGGCAGCAGCACCTCCTGGAGGCCCAGGCGGCGCCCGAGGTCGGCGATGGCCAGGCCCCCGCGGACCGAGCGGATGGCGCCGTCGAGGCCGAGCTCGCCGCAGATCAGCCGGCCGGCGAGCGCCTCCTGCGGGATCTTCTCGTAGGCCGCGAGCATCGCCAGGGCGATGGCGAGGTCGAGGTGGTTCCCCTCCTTGCGGAGGTCGGCGGGAGCGAGATTGATGATGATGGACTTGGGTTCCAGGTCGAATCCGCAGTTCTTGATCGCGGCACGCACGCGCTCGCGGCTCTCGCGGACCGCGGCGTCGGCGAGCCCGACGATCTGAACTTGTGGGAGTCCGTTGTTGACGTCGACCTCGACCTGGACCGGGCGGGCTTCGATGCCCCATGGCGTGGCGGTAATGGCTCTGGCTAGCATGTCCGAATAAGACGTAAAATGCCCCCCGAAACTTGCTCGCCCTAGATCCATATGGGTTTGCGGACCGCTTTCCGAGTCATTCGTCCATTTCATGAAACGAACCGAAGCCCCGTGAACGTCCTCGTCGTCGCCACCAAAGCCCCCTGGCCGGCGATCGACGGCGGCCGTTTTCTGCTCCTCAATACCCTCGAGGCGCTCGCCGCCGCCGGCTGCCGGCTGACGCTGGTGGCGCCGGTCGATCCCGGCCGCTTCGACCTGTCCGAGGTCGCCCGCGAGCTCAGTCCCTTCTGCACGCCCGCGCTGGTACCGGTGGCGCCCCTCTCGCCGGCCGCGGCGCTCCTCCGTGCTGGCGGCCTACCGCTGTCGATCGCCCGCCACTTGCTCCCCGCCGTGCGCGCCGAGGTGGAGCGGCGGCTTGCCGTGGACCGCTTCGACCTCGTCCACGCCGAGCAACTCCAGGCGCTGCCGCAGGCGGAGCCCGCCTTCGCGCGGAAGATCCCAGTAGTCCTGCGGGCTCAGAACGTGGAGAGCGACCTCTGGGCGGCCACGGCGCGGCGGGGGAAGGGGCTCCGCGGAGCGCTCCTGAGGCGGGAGGCGAGGAAACTGGCGGAATGGGAGGGAAGCGCAGTTCACCGCGCCGCCGCGACGCTGGCGCTGACCGCGGAGGATGCCGCGCGCTTGAGCGAGCTGGCCGGTGGAGGAGAGAACGTCGGAGTGGTGCGCGCGGCGTTTCCGGACCTGCCGCCAGGGACCGGCCGCTTGAAAGGAGAGCCGGCGGTCACGATCTTCGGCAGCCAGGGGTGGCTCCCCAACGCGGAGTCGACCGCCTGGTTCGCCGCCGAGGTCTGGCCCGCCGTGCGTGCCCGTTGCCCCGGCGCGATCCTGCATCTCTTCGGCTCAGAGGTGCCCGGGGCCGTCGCGCACCCGGCTCCGAAGGACAGCGCCGAGGTCTACGCGCCGGGCTCGATCCTCGCCGTCCCCCTGCGCATCGCCTCCGGGGTCCGCATCAAGATCCTGGAGGCCTGGGCTCGCGGCGTTCCGGTGGTCGCGACCCCCGCCGCCTTGGCCGGCCTGGAAGCGATTGACGGCCGGGATGTTCTCGTCGCCCGGGACGCTCAGGAGTTCGCGGCGGCGATCGACAGGATTCATCGCGAGCCTGGGCTGGCCGCGGCGCTCATCGAGGCGGGGAGCCGGGCGCGGCGGGAGCGGCACGAGCCGGCGGTGGTGGCGGGGAGGTTGATAGAGGCTTATCAGACCCTTGGAATTCCCTGAGATTGAAGTCCAGAGACGCTTCGTGCAA
>DASWQX010001259.1:0-6657 GCA_036403495.1 Thermoanaerobaculia bacterium | reverse complement strand
GCGAGCCCCAGTGGGAGCGCCAGATGTCGAGCGTGCCGTAATCCGGGTAGCCGAGGAAGGTGAGGTCCTGCGCGGGCACTCCCAGGACCGCCGCCGCCGCCAGCGCCTCCTGGTGGCGGATCGCGCCCATGGCCAGGGCGCCGCCCGGCGTCAGCACCGGGCGCTTGCGGTAGGCGAGGAACGACCACTCGTTGCTGTCGCCATGGGTGAGGAAGACCACCCGGATGGGCAGCCCGCGCCGCGCCGCTTCGAGCAGGACCCCGCCGGCGCCCAGCACCTCGTCGTCGGGATGAGGCGCGAGAACCAGGATACGGTCGCCCTCCTTGAGCGCGACCGGTCCGGTCGCCGCCGCGGGAGCCGCCGCCGGCACTTGGGGCGCGGCGGTCAGGCACCCCGCGAGGACCAGAACCAGGGCGAGGGGGGCGAAGCACCTCACAGCTTGCCGATCTCCTCGCCGCTCATCCCTGCCTCGCGCAGGACCTCTTCCGTATGTTCGCCCAGGGCTGGAGCCGAGGACGAGGGCGCGGCGCGCTCGCCATCGAAGAGGAACGGGGAAGCGATGGTTGGGATGACTCCGTAGGCGCCGGCGGGGAGGTCCATCACCTGGCCCCTGCGGCGCGCTGTTTCTACGGCCTCGCCGACGGTGGCCAGCGGTCCGGCGGGGACGCGCTGGTCGCGCAGGGCTGCGTCCCAGTGGGCGATGGGGCGGGTTGCGAAGAGATCCCCCAGGAGGCCGTCGAGGTCGGCGCGGTTCCTCACCCGCGACTCGCTGGTGGCGAAGCGGGGATCGTCGGCGAGGGCGGGGCGCTCGATGGCGGCGCAGAAGCGGCGCCAGAGCGCCTGGCTGCCGACGCCGACGATGAGCCAGCCGTCGGCGGCCTGGAAGGCCTGGTAGGGCGCGAGGTTCGGATGCGCGGAACCGAGCCGGGCGGGCTGTCGGCCGTCGGCGAGCCACGACTGCGCGGCGTAGGAGAGGAAAGAGGCGCCGGCGTCCGCCATCGCCACCTCGACGCGGCTCCCCTTGCCGGTGGCGTCCCGCTGGCGGAGCGCCGCGAGCACTGCAGCGAGGCCGTAGAGGGCGGAGAGGACATCGACGATCGCGATCCCCACCCGCACCGGCTCACCCGTCTCGAAGCCGGTGAGGGACATCAGCCCGGACTCCGCCTGCAGGACCACGTCGTAGGCCGGGCGATCGGCCTCGGGGCCCGCCGTGCCGTAGCTGGTCACCGTGCACTGCACGAGCCGAGGGTGGGCACGGGTGAAGCTTCCGCCGCGGAAGCCGAGCCGCCGCCATTCGGAGGGGAGGAAGTTCTCGACCAGGATGTCCGCGCCTTCGAGCAGGCGGACGAACGCCGCCCGCCCCTCCGGCCGCTTGAGGTCGATCGCCGCCGACCGCTTGTTCCGGTTCGCCGACACGAAGTAGGCGCTGACGCGGTGCTCTCCCTCGCCCACCCAGGGCGGTCCCCAGGCGCGCGTCTGGTCGCCGCCGTCCGGTTTCTCGATCTTGATCACGTCCGCCCCGAGGTCCCCCAGCAGCATGGCGAGATAGGGACCGGCGAGGACGCGCGAGGCGTCGACGACCCGGACGCCGGCGAGGGGGCCGCGCTGCGTTTTCCTGGATCGGTTCGCCACCGCTGCGATCCCGGCTCAGGGCTCCGGCGCCGTCTCCACCATGCGGTGGCGGATGGCGTAGCCGACCACCTGCGCGCGGTTGTGGAGGTGGAGCTTGTCGAGGATGTTGCGGACGTGGAATTTGACGGTGTTCTCGCTGACGCCGAGCTGCTTGGCGAGCTTGCGGTTCGAGGTGACGCCGTGGACCAGCAGCTCGAGCACCTCGCGTTCGCGGTCGGTCAGCGCGTCGGGGTCCTGTTGCGGCGCCGAGCTCTGGGCGGGATGAGCGAACTCCTGGAGGAGCTTGCGGGCGAGCGCGGGGGTGAGCGCCGGCTCGCCCCGCTGGATCCCTTCGAGCAGGCTGAAGAACTCCTCCGATTCGAGGTTCTTCAGCAGGTACCCTTGAGCGCCGGACTTGATCGCTTCGAACAGCTTGGAGTCCTCGTCGGAGGCGGTGAGAATCACCACCTTGACCTCGGGCTGGCCGGCGCTGATCAGCCGGGTGGCGGCGAAGCCGTCCATCTCGGGCATCGAGAGATCCATCAGGACGACGTCGGGCTTGAGCTTGCGGGAGAGGTCGACGGCTTCGCGGCCGTTTCTGGCTTCGCCGAGCACCTCGAGACCGTGGGCTTCGAGCAGGCTGCGCAGGCTGTAGCGGAAGAGCGCTTGGTCGTCGGCGATCAGGATCTTCATCGGCTCTCCCCGCGCCCCATTCTACAGGTGAAGCCCGGCGCTCCGGCGTGTTAGACTGCGCTCCACCGCAACGGCAAGACCCAAGGCCCAATGATCGTCGAGAAACGGCACCTGGAAGGCTTCACCCTCCTCAACGTGGAAGGGGTCATCAAGCTCGGGGAGAGCGCGCAGTTCTTCGCCCAGACCCTCGAGCGGACCCTCTCGGACGACCGCGGTCACGTGCTCATCGACTTCTCCAAGATCAATTTCATCGATTCGACGGGCATCGGCGAGTTGGTAGGGTATCTGGGGCGCTTCCGCAACTCCAAGCGCGAGCTGATCCTGGTCAACCCGTCCGAGCGCATCCGCAAGCTCCTGCAGGTCGCCCGCCTGAGCGAACTGTTCCCCACCTACGAGTCGGTCGCCGCGGCGATCGCCGCGGAGCGCTAGGGCTTGCGCCGGTTCGCGCCACTGCTGATCTTCGCCCTCGCCGTCGGCGGCTGTGCGCACGTCCGCGCGTGGATGGCGAAGCCGCGGCCTCCCTACCGCAAGCTCTCGCCGCAGGTGGCTTACGAGATGATCCGGGACAGCCCCGGCATGCTGGTCCTCGACCTCCGCACGGCGCAGCAGTTCAACGGCCAGACCGGGCATGTCCAGCGGGCGACCAACATCCCCCTGGCGCGGCTCCCGTACCGGCTGCTCGAGATCATCCCCTTCCGCGAGGAGACGATCCTGATCTACTGCGAGGGCAACGAATGCGCCGACAAGGGGACGAAGGTGCTCGCCGCCAGCGGCTTCGAGAGCATCGTCCTGATGGACGGCGGCATCGACCAGTGGATCAAGAGGGGCTTCAAGACCGTCCTGCCCGCCAACATCGCCGGCCAGGCCGGCCGGGCGGAGGAAGACAAGTCGCACGTCATGCCCGAGCGGCCGGGGGAGAGCCGGAACGATCCCAAGCGGGAGGTGCCGGTGAAGCCGCCGGTCCCGCCTCCGGCGCCGGACCCCGCCGAGGCCCCACCGCCGCCGGCCGGTCCGATCCGTTGACCAACCAGCGCTGACCAACCAGGGAGAGAACCCGATGACTGTCCATAGTAGTGCCGATACCGAGGTCCGCGTCGCCGACGCCCTGCCCGAGCTCAAGGGTGTCCTGGGCGACCGCATCCTGCTCGACGACGAAGTCCGCGACCTCTATCGTTCCGATTTCGGCCGCACGGTGAACCGGCGGCCCGGCGCCGTCGCGCGCTGCACCTCGGCCGAAGAGGTCGCTGAGGTCGTCCGCTTCTGCCGCGAGCGGAAGATCGCCGTCACGGCGCGCGGCCAGGCGCACACCCAGAGCGGGCAGGCCACCACGGATGGCGGCGTGCTGCTCGACACCTCGGTGATGAACACCATCCACGAGATCGACGAGGCGGGCGAGACCGCGACCGTCGGCTGCGGCGTCGTCTGGCGCGATCTGGTCACCGCGACTTTGGAGAAGGGGCTGATCCCCCGCGTGCTGACCAACAACCTGGGCGTGCAGATCTCCGGCACCCTGTCGATGGCCGGCCTCGGCGTGGCGAGCTTCCGCTACGGCACCCAGGCGGACAACGCGGTCGAGATCCAGGTGGTCACCGGCACCGGCGAGATCGTCACCTGCTCGCGCGAGCAGAATCGCGACCTGTTCGACGTCGTGCGGTGCGGCCTCGGCCAGTTCGGCGTCATCACCCGCGCCAAGATCCGCCTGCGTCCGGTCAAGAGCATCGTCCGCAAGTACTTCCTCCTCTACGACGAGCTCAGCGCCGTGATGGAGGACGCGAAGAAGGTGATGGACCCCGAAAACCCCACCTTCTCCTCGATCGAGTCGTGGTGCACCCCCTGCCTCCAGGGGATCAGGAAAATCGGCGAGGGAATGGAGCTCGGCGAGGGGATGCAGACCTTCGCCCAGTGGTTCTACCCGGTCCACGTCACCGTCGAGCACAACCCCGGCGAGGAGCCGGACGATCAGGCGGTGCTCGCCGGCCTCAAGCCCTACCGGCACGTCCATACCGAGGACTTCACCCAGTTCGAGTTCGCCAACCGCATGGACCCCGTCTTCGAGCTCTGGCGCCGCAGCGGCTACTGGGACATGGCCCACCCGTGGATGGAGACCACCCTGCCCTGGGACACCGCGCGCGACTTCATCGAGTCGGTGCTCGGCCAGACCCCGCCGCAGGCGCTGGGACCGGGCGGCCACGTCCTCCTCTGGCCGGCCTACACCCGCACCTCGGACGTGCCGTTGTTCATGCACCCGGGCGGCGACTATGTGATGGGCTGGGGGATTCTGCCGGGCGTGCCGTTCAAGTTCCTCGACCGCGCGCTCGCCCAGCTCGACATGGCGAGCGAGCTGTCGATCGTCTACGGCGGCAAGCGCTACCTCTCGGGTTTCGTCACCTTCAACACCGTCGAGAAGTGGGCCCAGCACTTCGGCGACCGCTGGCCGATGATCCTCGAGGCCAAGCGGAAGTTCGATCCCGACGGCATCATGGCGCCGGGATTCATCCAGTACGAGTAGGCGCCCTACCGCCCCCGGATCTCGCTGATCGTGAGCGCTCTGCCGCCGCAGGCGGAGCGCCCGGTCGCCACGCCGATCACGTTCACCCGGTCGCCGTTCCGGTAGTCGCCGAGGTCGCCGATCACGTCCCAGGAGTCCCCCTGCGGGGTGCGGATCACCGGGCACTGGCCGCCGAGCTCGAGGCGGCCGGTGACGCTGAGTTGCTCCCTCTCCTCGTCGTCGTCAGAATCCATGTCCGGGCGGTCCGGTGCCCCGGGCGGGGGGGCCGGCTCGGCGCTCCGGCCGTTCGGATCGTCAGGCTGATTCGGCTGGTCCGGAATATTGGGCACGTACGGCGGGCTCTGATCGCGGCGGTCCTCGCCAGGGCGGTCGACGTTGCCGGTTCGATAGGCATAACGCTCGGCGTACCAGCCGCCGCGGCTGCGGCTCGCGGACAGAAAGCGGTCCAAGTCGCCGTCGCGGCGGGCGTCGAAGTAGGCGTCGCGATGCCCGTCGCCTTGCCAGATTGCCTCGATCCTCGTGACTTCCAGGGTCGGCGCGTCGCCGCCGCAGGGATTCTCCTCGGCCTCGCGCTCGCTCAACCGGACATGATCCCCCGGCCGCAGGGCGCGGGTGTTTCCGGTTAGCGCGAAGATCTCGTCCGAGCCGTGCTCGCGCAGGGTCGGGCAGCGCCCTTCGAATGTGACGAAGCCGTCGATCTGATCCACCGGCTGATCCGCCGGGCCGCTCTCGGCGCGGTCATCGTCGTACGGCCGGTCAGAAGGGTGGTATCCGGGGGGTGGCCCGACATAGCAGGCGGGGAGCGACAGGGCCGCCGCGAGGAGCAGGGGAAGTCTGGACCCTCGGGCGAGAGATCCGATCCTGGCTGGCATGGCGAGTACCTCCTGGCTGAAGGCGGGACGGCACAGGACCGCCCCGCCCAGGTGGATCGTTTCAAGCCATGTGCCAGAGCCTCAGGGGCGAACCCCCTGGCTGTACGGGGCCGGTGCCTCCCAATGGCGGCGGTGATGGCCTCCGCGGTCGACGATGATACAGGACGACAGAGCCAGGGCCGCCGTGAGGAGCAGGACCGGCCCGTAAATCTTCGCGAGGATGCGGGTCTTCATGGGGTATCTCCTGATGACTGAAGGGGAGACCGTCCATCGGGCCCTTCACGGGAGATGGAATTCAAGGCGCGTGCC
The DNA here is from genome assembly GCA_036403495.1 of Thermoanaerobaculia bacterium. Taxonomy (GTDB): domain Bacteria; phylum Acidobacteriota; class Thermoanaerobaculia; order Multivoradales; family UBA5704; genus DATARR01. Next base: position 663 of record DASWQX010001259.1, on the reverse strand, counting down.
ACGGCTTCAATACGATGAATTCAAAGGAGTTACCTGATTCCTGGCGAGCGGTCTCCGGGACCCGGCTTCGGCGGATGGCCTCTCTCGTGGGCGCGGGCGTCCTCGATTCCGCGGCGCTCGATTCTGATACCCTCCCGGCCATGACCACCGAGACGACCACGACCACCATCCGCATCGCCCACAGCCCGGACTCGGATGACGCTTTCATGTTCTACGCCCTCACCCAGGGGCTGCTCGATACCGAGGGGCTCGAGATCCGCCACGTCCTGCAGGACATCGAGAGCCTGAACCAGGCCGCCTTTCAGGGCACCTACGAGATCACCGCCCTCTCCTTCCATGGCTATGCCCATCTGGCGGACCGCTACCAGATCATGCCCTCGGGGGCCAGCTTCGGCGACGGCTACGGGCCGGTCATCGTCTCGCGCCAGCCGTACGGCCGGGCGGACCTGCCGGGGCTCAAGGTGGCGATCCCCGGAGAGCTGACCACCGCGCACCTGGCCCTGCGGCTCTGGCAGCCCCAGGTGACGACACACATCGTGCCGTTCGACCAGATCCTCGACGTGGTGCTCGCCGGCCAGGCGGACGCCGGGGTGGTGATCCACGAGGGGCAGCTCACCTACGGCGACATGGGGCTGCGCAAGGTGGTCGATCTCGGGGAATGGT
>DASWQX010001258.1:0-7733 GCA_036403495.1 Thermoanaerobaculia bacterium | reverse complement strand
GCGAGCAGGCGCTCGAGCAGCGGGTAGGCCTCGACCAGGGTGCTCTCGGGGTCGAGGTCGTGGGCCTGGCTGAAGCGGATCACCGCCTCGACGATGGTGCGCGGGGTCTTGAACTCGCCGAGCAGCTCGGCCGAGCGGACGTCGAGGAGCCGCGACGGCGTGCGCGCCCGCGGATGGGTGATCGCCCAGTCGCCGCCGTCGGCAGGGAGCCGCAGGCGCACCTCCTCCGGCAGCTCGGAGACCGGCACGAGGATCACGTCCGGCGAGAGGAGGATGGGGTCGGTGATGGTCATGGGCGTTCTAGAAGAACACGGACGAACTCGGACGGACAAGGACGAACACGGACAGGAGTGTTCGTCCGTGGGGTCCGTGCTCGTCCCGGCGGGCGCGCCAGCTTACCCCGCGCTCCACAGGCTCGCCGCCGGGGTCCAGGACTCGGTGTCGACCCCTTCCAGACGCACGCGCTCCAGCGCGAAGCGCCAGGGTTCCGGGGTGGCCGCGGCGCGCGCGCTGAGCAGGGCGCGGGCCAGGCGATGGGTGAGCCAGAGGCGCCAGCTCTCGCGTCCCCCCTGGACGCCGCGCTCGGCGACGGGGGGGTCCATCCCCCAGGAGAGGAGGCCGTCGCCGCCGATCTCCGAGGTGAAGGGGACCCCCTGCGCGGGCACGCCGGCGAGGCGCGACGAGACGGCCTCCGCCGCGGCGGCCAGCCGCTCGAAATCGGGGAAGTAGGCGACGATCTTGTCGGGACGGAGCAGGCCGGCTGCCCCGGCGCCGATCTTGAACTGCGCCGCCTTCCCCGCCGCCAGCGCTTCGAGGACGGCGCCGAAGCTGGCCGCCAGCGCCTCGGGCGCCGGGCTGATATAGAGCTTCCAGGTCGCTCCACCCTCGGCGGTCGGCGGCTGACGATTGCGCGAGCGCCAGCTCAGCCACGCCTCCGACGGCGAGGACGCTCTCCAGGCGCGGTCGAGGAGCGGCCGGTGGACACCGCCGGGGGCGATCCCCAGGTGGGCCTGCACGGCATCGGCGGAGGCGAGGGTGCGCTGCCAGCGCGGCGTCAGGGGGCGGCGGTTGTAGCCGTAAAGGCGGAACGAGAGGCGGAGGGGATCGTCGATCGCCAGCGCCTGTCCATATTGCAGCGCGGCGACGGAGAGCCGCGCGAGCCGCCCTTCGCCGGGCGCCCTGGCTTCTTCAGTATTGAGCCCAAGACTGAGCGCGGCCGGACCGCTCACGAAGGCGTCGTCCCGCTCGATTTCGAGGATGCCGTCCGCCACCAGCCGCGCTACGGTGCGGCCGGCGGCCTCGGCGAGGACCGTCCGCACGTAGGCCGGCAGGGACCCCGGCTCGCGCAGGGTCAGGAAGAGGAGGGCGGTCTCGCGATCGACCGCCTTGACGGTCATTCCAGCCAATGAGCCCGCCGCGCCCTCCCGCGGCCGCAGCACGCCGTAGAAGTCCGGATCGTCCGGCAGACGCGCCAGCGCGCGGCGCTCCTCGGGCGCGAGGCGGTCCCACAGCACGAGCTCGTACAGGGGACTGGCGCGGAAGACGCGCCCGAGGAGGTCCTGCATACCGTCAGGACGCCGCCCGGAGGCCCGCCTCGACCGGCCCCTGCGCCAGACGCTCGCGGAGCTGGGCTTGCAGGAGAGGGAGCGCCGCGGCCGACGCCTTGCGCGGCGGGCGGGTGGTCGGCGTCATCGTGTCCTGCGGACAGGGGTGACCCTCGCCGCCGTCCGGGGGGACGGTGTTCTGGGTGCAGGGGTTCTTGGTGTGGTCCTGGCAGGGCTTGCCCTTGCTCATCGTGTCCTGGGGACACCCCCCCGCCCAAAGCACTGAGTCGGGGAAGACCTTGATCGTCAGCTCTTCGGCATTGAAAGCCACCTCTCACCTCCTGGGGGACAACCCCATTCGCCGCATTTCATGGGACTCGAAGGGCTTCATTATACCGCCCGGGCGGTATCTACCGGAGCGTGAGCATGCAGATGTCCCCCTCCTCGCTGACCCGGGCTACGAAGAGGGTGCGGCCGTCGGGCGCGATGCAATGGGAGATGAATGATGAGTTGGGCGATGGAGCGAGCACCTGACGGACGCTCCGACTGGCGATATCGACGGCGATGATCCGCCCTTCGTCGAGAGCGAGGAGCACCTTTCCGTCGGGTAGCCAGCGGGGGATCTCTCCGCGAGTCGACAGGCGTGTGTAGCTCTTCGACGCCAGCGAGTAGAGGGCGACGCCCAGTGCGCGCGCGTCCCGCGATTCGGCGTCGCCAGCCAGCCACTTCCCGTCGGGAGACCAGGAGACGGCGTAGAAGCTCTGCCCGTCGGACGCGACGGGCGGCAGCGGCACGGGCTGCCGCCCTTCTGGGGGGGGCGAGAGGTCGAGGAGCCCCGCTCCGCGGTTGACGATGGTGAGGGCGAGCCGCTTGCCGTCCGGCGACCAGAACGGATAGGTCATGGCGCTGTGGCTCGTCCGGGCCATCGGCTCCAGGCCGCTGCCATCCGCCTGGATGCTCCACGGCTCGTACCTGCCGCTGCGGTTCGACTGGAAGACGAGACGTGAGCCGTCGGGCGACCAGCGGGGGTAGCGGTCGCGGAAGGCGTCGGTGGTGAGCTGGCGCAGGCCGCTGCCGTCCGGCCGCACGACGAACAGATCCTCCTGGGGAATCGAGGAATGGAACGCGACCCACTGCCCATCCGGCGAGACATCGCAGGACCGGACTCCGCGCGACCCTTGAGTCACCAGCTTGAGCGGATCTGTCGTGAGGCTCGTCGGATCGAAAGCGGCGCGCTCGAGGTTCGCCCTGCTCTCACTGGTGGCGTACAGGATGTGCTTGCCGTCTCTGGAGAGGCTCGGCAGCCCGCTCCATTCCGAGGGTGCCGTGATCGCCTCCGGCGCGCCCATGACCTTCCCCGAAACCTCGTCGATCGGAACCCGCCAGAGATTCATGCTGCCGCCGCGGTTGCTGGCGAAGTAGAGGTACTCGCCGTCCGGGGACCAGACCGGGCTCCAGTTCAGGAATTCGTCGCGAGTCACGAGGACCAACTTGCTCCCGTCGGCCGCCATCGTCCAGAGCACCCGCGCCGCACTGCCGGCGGGGATCCCCCAGTAGGCGATCCGCTGGCCATGGGGGGACCAGCTCGGCTGCACGGCGTCACCCTGGACCAGCCGGCGACGGGCGCCCGTCGCAACCTCCACCCGCCAGATCTGACTCTTCGTCCTGCGCACCTGCGGGTCGGAGACCCCTTCGGTCGCCACCAGGAGCTCCCTGCCATCCGGAGACCATGCCGGGCTGTAGCCAAAATTGGTAAGGCGGCGCACCGACTCCCCCGTCGCTCCCATCAGGAAGATACCGCCGCCGTCGCGCTCGGAGCGGAAGGCGATGGTTCCGCCGTCGGGCGAGAACGCCGGCTGGGTGTCGTCCACGAGAGAGTCCGCCGTCAGGTTCCGAGGGATGCTGCCGCCAACCCGCTGCGAGTAAATGTCGAGGTTCCCCGCCGACGTCAGCTTGACGTAGACGAAATCGCGGCCATCCGGCGAGACGCTCGGAAAGGTCTCTCTCCCCTCCTGATCGGTCAGCCGGGTAAAGGAGGTCTGCAGCGGCGCTCCGGCCGGGGAACGGGTCAGCAGGAAGACCGCCGCCGCCACCGCCACCGCCGCCAGGACCGCCGCGGCGATCCAGGGCCATCGCCGTTTCGGCGGCCGGCCGGGATCGACGGCGCGGGTGAAGCCGGTCGCCGGCTCGCCGCGCAGCACGCGCAGGTCGCCGAGCGCCTCCTCGACCGAGGGGTAGCGGTCCGCCGGCTCCTTGGCGATCAGCCGCTCGACGATCCGCGCCAGCTCGGGCGACACCTCCGGGCGGATCTCGCGCAGCGGCTGCGGCCGCTCGTGGAGGATCGAGTAGATCACCGCCTGCTCGCGCTCGCCGCGGAAGGGGCGCCGGCCGCTCAGCAGCTCGTAGAGCACCACGCCGAGCGACCAGAGGTCGGTGCGCGCGTCCACCTCGTCACCGCGCGCCTGCTCGGGCGACATATAGGCGGGCGTGCCCGCCGAGGAGCCGGTCTGCGAGATCGCCGCCGACCCCGCCAGCTTGGCGAGGCCGAAGTCGAGGATCTTCACCACCCCGTCGCTGGTGACGATCAGGTTCGCCGGCTTGATGTCGCGGTGGATGATGCCGTTGCGGTGCGCCTTCGACAGGCCGCGGGCGATCTGCAGCGCGATGTCGATCGCCTCGTCGACCGGCAGCGGGCCGCGCTCGATCCGCCGGCGCAGGGTCTCGCCGTCGTAGCAGGGCATGGCGAGGTAGAGCCGGCCGTCCGGCGTCTCCCCCAGCTCCAGGATGGTGCAGAGATTGGGGTGGTCGAGGCTCGACGCCGCCCGCGCCTCCTGCTCGAAGCGCTCCTTGGCCTGCGGATCGCGGGTGAGCTCGGGCGGCAGGAACTTGAGCGCGACGATCCGCGCCAGGCGCGTGTCGCGCGCCCGGTAGACGATCCCCATGCCGCCGCCGCCGAGGATCTCGAGGATCTGATAATGGCCGATCGTGCGCCCGCGGTCGCCGTCCTCCTCCTCCCTCGGCGCGCCGTGGATGGAGGGGACGTCCGGGGGCGCGGGGATCTCGAGGAGGGTGCGGTCGGCGTCCGAACCGGGCGACCGCGTCTGCGACGGCGACGCCAGGAGCGCGGCGACCTGCCGGAGATCGGCCCCCAGCTCCTCCATGCTCGGCGTGCGCTCCTCCGGCCGCTTGGCCAGGGTGCGCTCAACGAGCCCTTCGAGCGGCGCCGGCACGCCGGGGCGGAGCGACGACATCGGCGGCGGCGCGCGTTTCAGGATGGCGCGGACCATCTCGTTCTCGGACTCGCTGTCGAAGGGGCTCCGGCCGGTGACCATCTCGTAGATCACCACCCCCAGCGACCAGACGTCGCTGCGCGGATCGGCCGGCTCGCCGTGGAGCTGCTCGGGCGACATGTAGCCCGCCGTGCCCACCGCCGAGCCGGCGCGGGTCAGCCGCGACTGGTCGGCCAGCTTGGCGATGCCGAAATCGACCAGCTTGACCACCCCGCCGGGGGTGACCATGACGTTGGCCGGCTTGACGTCGCGATGGACGATTCCCCTCGCGTGCGCCCGCGCCAGCCCGGCGGCGACCTGCCCGGCGATCGCCACCGCCTCGGCGATGGGGAGCGGCCCGCGCGCGATGCGGTCGCGCAGCGTCTCCCCCTCGCAGAGGGCCATGGCGATGAACAGCGCGCCGTCAGGCGTCTCGTCGATCTCGTAGACCGTGCAGATGTTCGGATGGTCGAGCACCGACGCCGCCCGCGCCTCGCGCAGGAAGCGCCGCTTGTGCTCCTCGGCGGCGCCGCGCTGGGCGGAGAGGAACTTGAGCGCCACCGGCCGGTCGAGCTTGAGGTCGAGCGCCCTGTAGACGACCCCCATGCCGCCCCCCCCGAGGCGCTCGAGGATGCGGTAGTGCGAGACCGTGGTGCCGATCAACGGGAGCTTTCCTGAGCTGGGGAAGCGGGATAAGAGGCCAGCGCCAACCGGCTTTAAAGTCGTTTGGCGCCGGAGTCTACCAGAACGGCGACCCCTTCCACCCCGCCAGACCCAGGCCGGAGCTCAGAGGGCCGCACTGCCGAGAGACTCGCGTAGCTGGGCCCTCAGCAGCTCCAGCCCGGCGAGCTGAGAGGCAGCATTGGACGTCGCAGTGGGCTGGCAAGACTTCTCGTCGCACTTCGTAGGCGGTGCACATACTTGGGTGCCGCCGCATCCTGACTCCTTGAGGCATTCCGAGTTACCGAGACACAGAGCGTTTCCGGCCGCTAGCTTCACACCCAGATCTCTCGACCTGAAAGCCATCAGTCACCTCCTGGAGTCAACCCAAAGGGTCTCCTCCTCTTACCTGGATTCCATTTAAGGATAGCATCACTTCATCGTCAACATCCAAATGGCTCCCTCCTCCTGGGAGCGGATCACATAGAGTGTCCGATCGCCGAGGCCCAGGTCAGCGCTGGTGAACGTCGAGCTCGCGGGGGGCGAGAGCAACAGCCGGGGCTGCTTCGTCCGGGTGTCGACGACATAGATCTGTCCGCCGGAGAGATACAGCAGGCGGACGCCGTCGTGGAGCCAAATCGGCTGAAGCCCGGGGAGGTCCAGCCACTCATAACGGCGCGAGGAGAGCGAAAAAAGGACCAGGCGATTCCCGGCGCTCCCCGCCAACCATGTCCCGTCCGGGGACCAGGAGGAGGCGAACAGAGGCGTCTTGGTCGGCACGGGAGGCAGCCGTTCCGGAGCCCGTTCGCCGATCGGCCGCGCCAGGTCGATCAGCGCCAGGCCGGTGAACCCGAGGGCGCAGACCAGCCGGCGAGAATCGGGCGATTCGAGAGGATAGAAGATGGGCTCTCCCCGCGTCCGGGTCACCTGCTGCAGCTCGCTGCCGTCCGGCCGGATGGACCAGGCTTCATACCGCCCGCTACGATCCGAATAAAAAAGAATCCGGCTGCCGTCGGCCGACCATCCGGGATTGCGATCCTTGAAGACGTCGTTCGTGAGCTGGCGCAGGCCGCTCCCATCCGTCCCGACGATGAACAGATCCTCCTGGGGGGACTTGGAGAAGAATGCGACCCGCTGACCGTCCGGAGAGACCCTTCCGAAATAGATCTCCCGCGATCCTTGAGTGATCGGCTTCAGAGGGCCGGTCACCGCGGATACGGTGGAATCGAGCCCGGCACGCTCCAGGCTCGCCCTGACGTACCGGGTAGCATAGAGGGCCTTCGTGCCATCCCGGGAAAACCGGATCCCACTGCTCCAGGGATCGGGCGTGGTGATCGGCTCCGGTTCGCCGAGCACCTCGCCTGTGGCTTCAGCGACCGCCACCCGCCACAGGTTCATGCTGCCGCTGCGGTTGCTGCTGAAGTAGAGGTAGCGCCCATCCGGCGACCAGGTGGGGCTCCAATTGACATGGGCGTCGTGGGTGACAGGGACGGCCTTGCCGCCGCGCACCGGTACCGTCCAGATCACCCGCTGCGCGCCAGCCGCGGACACCCCCCAGTACGCGATCCGGAGGCCATGCGGCGACCAGCTCGGCTGCACGGCGTCCCCCTCTACGGGGAGAGGCCGTCTCCCTTCGGTGGCGAGGTCGACGCGCCAGATCTTCGATTGGGAGGAACGGTTCCGCGGATCCCGGACCCCTTCGGTGGCGAAGGCGATCTCCTTGCCGTCGGGAGACCAGGCCGGCTCGAAGCCGAAATCGGTAAGCCGATGCGCAGACTCCCCCGTCGCCCCCATCAGAAAGAGGCCGCCGTGGTCCCGATCGGAGTGGAAAGCGATCTGCCTGCCGTCCGGCGAGAACGCCGGCTGGGTGTCGTTCTGGGGGGAATCCGCCGTCAAGTTGATCGGTTTGCTGCCGCCGATCCGCTGCAGGTAGATGTCCTGGTTTCCCGGCGAGGACTCGTGCGCGAAGGCGAAGAGCCCCCCGTCCGGCGAGAGGCTCGGAAAGGTGTCGATCCCCTCCTCATCCGTCAACCGGCTGAAGCTCGGCTGGAGGGGCGCTGGCGGGGCACTGCCACTGGAGCGTGCCCAGCGATACGTGCCGGCGACCAGGACCACGATCGCCGCGAGCACGCTCCCGGCCTGGATCGCGGTCTTGCGGCGGGAGGGTCTCACGATGGGCACGCCGATCGTCCCCGTCTTCCCCGACAGCGCCCGCAGCCCGGCGAGCGGCTCCTCGATCGACGGGTAGCGGTCTCCCGGC
>DASWQX010001257.1:0-5547 GCA_036403495.1 Thermoanaerobaculia bacterium | reverse complement strand
TCCAGGCTCTGTTTTTCAGTCTCTGTTTTGTTTTTCTCCCTCTTCTCCCGGTGAGGGGGGAGTTACCTGAATCATGCTCTCTCACCTCTTCTCAGTCCACCGCGAAATCGGGCCTAAGCATCGATCCTATATAGATTTACCTGTCTCAAGTCGTCGCCTTTGTCTTCAGAGTCTCTCGCGCTTGACAACGCCCCTTGTTACCTACAGGATTCCCTTTGTCAGAAGTGAACTTACTCAGGAGCGAGGGCGAACCATGCGGATCAAGCTGACCGAGAAGGTGATCGCGGGGCTTCAGACCACTCGGGAACAGGACGACATTCTACACACGCAGACTCCAGGCGCCGGGATACGAGTCTCCAAGGAGGGCCGGAAAGTCTGGTTCATCCTCTTCCGCCCGCCCGGCTCGCGGAAGCTGACTCGTTATAGCGTCGGGTATCACCCTTCAGGGAGGCTGGGTCCGGGCAAGGGTCGGCCCTTACCCGCCATGACCTTGAAGGAGTTCGAAAACACATACGCCGTGTTCCGGGGTGAGCTGGCGCAAGGAAGAGATCCACGAGACAAGGGAGCTCAGGGAGGAGCGGCGGTAGAGAGCGACAAGATCGACCCGGACACGGTACCCGCAATGCTTCGGAAGTTCCTACCCCAGGGCTACTACCGGGGTAGTGTAGGTGCCCTCCTGGCCGAGTACTTCGTCCGTGACGCCCAGAAGAACCTTGCTGCTCGCACCCTCAAGGACTATCGCGCGACGGCCCAGACGCACTTGGGCGTGTTCGTAGACTTGCGAGCTGATGACGTATCCGCGGTGACGACAACGCTCCGGGGCAAGCTCACGCAGCTAACGAAGGACGCTCCCCAGATGACACGGCAAGTCAAGAAAGTCCTGTCGGCGGCCTACGAGTACGGACTCAGTCACTGGCATGGTCTTCCGTCGAATCCCTGCCGCGAGGTGAAGGTGACGGTCAAGAAGAATCGCCGGAAGCGCTGGTTTCCGGACGACGAGCTCCTGACGATCCTGGGGGTTCTCCCCGACCTGGAGGACCAGACGGCGGCAGATGCCTACCTGTTGATGCTGGCCTCAGCATGCCGTCCCAATGAGGCCGCCTTTGTCGAGGCCGAGGACATCATTCGAATCGGGGACGAACGGGTATGGCGCATTCCCGAGCACAAGTCGAAGGAGAAGAGGGAGTTCTTGATTCCGTTGATCGGCCCCATTGGAGAGGTGATCAATCGGCGCTACCTGGAGGCAGGCGGACGCGGTCCCTTATTCTGGGAGTACTCCAAGTCTAAGGAGTACCCCGACGATCTCCGCGCCGGGAACAAGCACCTCCGCGAGCTGACGAAGCTCGAGGATATCCGGCCCCATGACTTCCGGCGTACCTGCCGGACTCACCTGTCGAGCCTTGGGATCCGCTCCGAAGTGGCAGAGGCTGTCTTGGCGCACGCGCAAGGTGAGATCGAGGCCACCTACAACATCTGGAGCTATTGGCCGGAAAGGAAAGAGGCCTTGGCCCTGTGGACAGCGAAATTGGAGCGCCTGAGAGAGAGCGCGAGAGCCAAGGCAGCGTAGAGGGCGATCGGGCTCGCCGCGACCCGGCGGGCCCGATTTCGACTTACTCTACTGCGAACACTTCGAGGAGAGCCCGTAGCTGCTCGGCCGGACTCTCCTTCATGAGGCCGGGCTTTTCGGCCAGGGCTCGCGCGGCTGAATTTTGAAACGCGGTGAGGATGATCGTGCGGCAGAGAACGGCCGGTTGATCTCCGCGGTGGTGGGAGGCCTTCTCGATCATGGTGAGCTCCGCCTCGGTGAACGACAGCATGAGCCGGCGGGTCCGTTTGGACTCGGGGAGAGGTAAGGCTTCCAGGCTGATCGGAAGCTTGGGGAGCTTCTGTTCGCGACGGCTGGGCATCCGGGATCTCCTTTCGCGTCCGGGCGATGACCGCCCGGTTTGAGGACCGTTAGTCCGGCCCTTTTCGCGGTGGAGCGGCGCGTAGCGCCGATGCCGCTCGGCTGAGGCCGACCGTCAAGGCCGGGACGAAGTCCCGCCCCGAAGGGGTCTGCCTTGATGGCCGGCCGCGAGCGGCGAAGACTGCGAAAGGAAGGGCTGGACAACGGACTCAGCGCGAAGGTGGTCCCCGCGTGGAGGGCGAGCTGAATCGGTCCTGGTTCCGCGCGTTTGACAACTCTTAAAGTTGCTATACACTTGGGGCCGACATGATCCGTCCCGGCCGCTGGATTTCCCTGTTTCCCATCCTCGCCCTGGTGCCGCGCCTGGGCCTCGTCGTCCTGGCGGCCGACCGCCAACCCGTCACTCCAGAGACTCGGGCCGCTCTTCTCTGGCTGAGCTCGACCGCTTTGGCGGTGCTCGTGGGTCTCGCCGAGGTCTACATCGGAATTGCTGTCGTCTCGAAGCGCCATGGCGGACTCGCCGGCCTCTGGGTGGCCCTCACCGTTCTCCTGAACGCCTTGATCGTTCCGCTCTCGGTCTCGGGTCTTGAGGCGGTGCCAGTCTGGGAAATCCTCGGCTCTCCCGCTCTGCAGGTCGCATGGGGAGCGGGGCTCGGTCTGCTGTCGACGCTTTGCGTCTGCGGCTGCCTTTGGGCCGATGTCGTGCGAGAAGGCTCCGGGCTATCGGAGGCCTACGAGGCGCACCTGCTCGGCCGCCTCGCCGAGGAGGAAAAGGGGCGTAGCGCGCTCGAAGCGGCGCTGATTACACTGAGAGCAGACGCCGAGCGAGCTGCGAGCGTGGGCGCCCCTAGTCCGGCGTCGCCGCCCAGGCACGCCGCCTGCGAGATCTGCGGGTACTGGCACGCAGAGCAGCGGAAGGTTGCCGGACACATCACGCAATGCCGGCGCAAGGCGGCGCGCGAAGAAGTGCTCGCGAACGCCGAGCGCTTCGAGGCGTCGGAGCTACCAGCTTAGCGGTGAGAGAAACGACCCCGCTAGGAAACGAACGACGTTCCTCTCGACGACTCCTCACGAGCCGCTGGCGGACTGGGACGGCGGGCCTCGTAGGAATGGGACTCCTCCTGTCCACCCTCCTCTTCCCCAAGGCACTTGCGGGGTTCTTTGCGATCAACTTGACGCCAAGCCTTCCGCGGGGCCTGTATCGGGTCACGAGTCTCGAGGTCCAGGCGGGGGCGCTGGTGACCTTCTGCCTCCCACCGGAGATCATTCGACGACATAACCTCGCAAAGTGGATCCCGCCCGGCCGCTGCCCGGGCAGGAGAGCGCCGCTTTGTAAGCGCATCGTCCTGGTGGGGCCTGGGAAAGTGGAGTGCGGAGGGGCGGTCTGGCGTGTCCTACGGGGCCAGATTTTCGTCCGGGGAGACTCTCGGAAGTCTCAGGATTCTTGTGTCTTCGGGCCAGTGCCCGTGGCTTGGCTGCGTGACGGTGTCGTGCCGATCTGGACTCTCTGATGGCGGAAGAGCTGTATCAGCTACCGCGGAAAGTCGCTGAGAGGCGGCGGCGTCTGACCCTCTATCTCGCATTGCTGGGAGTGGGAGCGTTGGTGGCTGCGACCGAGGCAACGGGTTTTCGCTTCGGGCGAGGATTTGGCCATCCTCTCGAATTGGGAGTTCTCGTCTCCTGGTCGAGCCGGTTGCTCTGGGTAAGCCTGGGAAGCATTGGCTTCTTTGGACTCGGGCTTGGAGAGCTCTGGGAGGAGAGGCGGGCGCAGATATTGGCTCTGACTCTCGCGGGACTCTTGTGGATGTGGGGCCTGGTCGCCCCTGTCTATTCGCCGGCCGTCCTTGCGCTCGCGGTGCGGAAGCTGATGGGCCTCGGTGGGTTTCGCCAGGAGATTCGTGAGGCGCTCGTCTGGGGCGTCGCGGTAGGGGCGGTCTATTCCGTGGGAGCCTTATGCTGCCTGCGCGCGGCATGGCGACGCCTCCCGGGATTGGGTGACGCCTATGGCTCCGCTAGATTCGCTCGCGTCGAAGAGGTTCGGAGACGTGAAGATCTCGGGGTGGGAGAGCGACTGGCGGAAGGAATCGTCCTCGGGGCCGTCGACGGGGGATACCTCCGTTTCCGAGGAGACGCTCACGTCCTGGCGTTCGCGCCGCCGGGCGGAGGAAAGACGACGTGCGTCGTCGTGCCGACGGCACTCGCCCATCCGGGTCCGCTGGTGGTGCTGGACGCGAAACGCGAGATCTACCAGCTCACGAGCGGTTTCCGCCGGCGCGCTCACAACTCCCGCGTCCTGTGCTGGGCGCCGAGTGGGCGCGGAGGCTTCAGCCGGCACAACCCTATGCTGGAGATTCGAGACTATCCCTACGACGTGCGGGACGCGCAGCGGATCGCGGGAGCACTCATCGCTTCCACGCCGACGAATGCGGACCCCTTTTGGCGCGAGGCGCCGCGCCAGATTCTCGTGGGCGCTCTGCTTCATGGGAAGTACTGCCCGCACTGGGGAAGTCTTCCGAAGGTCTATCAGCTCTTCACGATCGGAGGACAAAAGGCTATTGAGGAGATGGCCCATGCGCCTCACGATCCAGAATTGCGGTTCAAATGGCTGGATTCGAAGGGGCGAGAAACCGCGACCCATCCGGCAGTCGCCGCGGCAGCGGAGAATGTCCTAGAGATGTCCGCGCAAACGCGGTCGAGCGTCCTTGCCACCCTGTCGGCGGCGCTCTCCATCTACGCCGATCCGGTGCTGGCAGAGAGCGTGTCCGGCTCGGATTTCAGCCTCCGGGAGGTAACCGGCGGGCAAGGCCCACCGATTACGCTGTATCTCTGTTTCGAGCCGGACGAACGGGACCGGTTGGGTCCCCATCTGCGGATCATGGTTTCGCAGTTGGCTGGAGCCATTCTGGAGAGAGACGCCGCGAAGAGATGGGGGTGGCAGGAAAGGATTCTCCTTCTCCTCGATGAATTTCCGGTCCTGGGCCCGATCCGGGAGATCGAGCAGGGCCTTGCCTACTTTCGCGGCTACGGCGCGACGTTTCTGGTCGTCGTGCAGTACCTGGGTCAATTGATCCAGGCCTTTGGCCGCGAGGAGGCCGTCAGCCCAAACTGCGCGGTGCAGATCGCTTTCGCGCCGACCGACCTTGCGACGGCGGAGCGGTTGTCCAATCTCTCGGGCAAACAGACGATCGAGATCGATCAGGTGTCGAGATCCTCCGGTGGCCTGGGGAGCGGTCGCAGCGGCACGTCCCGACAGACCGTGCTTCAGGGGCGTTCGTTGCTCGATGCGTCCGAGTTTCGGCGGATGGGACGGGATCAAGCGGTCGTTTTCGTCCCGGGCCTGGCGCCGCTCGTCGTCAAGAAGAAGCCGTACTTCGACGATCCGCTGTTGCTTCGTTGGACAAGGGAAGAGCCGGGGCATGAGCCCCCAGGCAAGGGGAAGGCAGGGGGGCTGGCCGGTGGTCCGGAGGTTGGAGCCCGGCCGGAGGAGTCTTCGGGCGATCGTGGACGGGAGCGAGAGCGGCCCGACAAGGGACTGGAGCGGGTGCATGGCTGATTCGGAGTATGCGGCCGCGATGGGAAGGTTTTTAGGTCGACGGGTCTGCGACCTTTTCGCGGACGAACGCGTGGTCGAGATCTACGTG
>DASWQX010001256.1:0-7625 GCA_036403495.1 Thermoanaerobaculia bacterium | reverse complement strand
CTACCGCCGCACTCTGAAGGAGGAGCCGGAGGACTTCGAGGCCAACTTGCAGGCCGGCAGCTCGGCCCGCCACACCGGGGATGCCGTCGCCGCGGCGGCCTACTTCCATCGCGCGGAGAAGAGCCGTCCGGACTCCTGGCTCCCCCTCTACAACCTGGCCTGCCTGCGCGCGGTCGGGGGAGATGCGAGGACGGCGCTCGAGCAGCTCGACCTCGCCGTCCGCCACGGCTTCCGCAATCCGGACCTGCTGGCGAAGGACCCTGACCTGGACTCGGTGCGCAAGAGCCCCGGGTACCCGGACCTGCTGGCGAAGGTCCAGCGCAAGGCCGCGGAGCCGGAAGACCCGGAAGCGCCGCAGCGACGGCACCGGCGGCGGATGGGGGTGCGGGGACGCTGAGGAGAGCGGGGAACACCGAACGCTGGCGCCAGGATGTAGAGACGATCCCAGCCCGTCCACGACACCTTTCCGAAGGCCATGGGGACGGCGGGACGTCTCCGCCGGAGGGCAGGTCGCTCCGCCTGACACCGTCCTCGGTCGCCATGCCCTCAAGATCGGCAGCGGTCGTGACCTGCGGAGACGTCCCGCCGTCTCCGTGGATTGCCCAGGGTGTCGTGGACGGGCTGGGAACGTCTCTACACCCTTCGCTCGACGATCACTCCTCCCACCCCTTCGCCCGCTCCACCGCCCGGTTCCAGCGCGCCCTTCGGGCGGCGGCGTGGGCGGGGTCGAGGGTGGGCTCGAAGGTGCGGTCCACCTGCCAGCGGGCGGCGATCTCGCTGGTGTCCTTCCAAACTCCGGTGGCGAGGCCGGCGAGGTAGGCGGCGCCGAGGGCGGTCGTCTCCTGCACGCGCGGGCGGACCACCGGCACGCCGGCGAGGTCGGCCTGGAGCTGCATCAGGAGGTCGTTGGCCGCCGCGCCGCCGTCCACCCGCAGCTCGGCGATGGGGACTCCTGAATCGGCCGCCATGGCGTCGAGCACGTCGGCCACCTGGAAGGCGATCGCCTCCAGGGCGGCGCGGGCGATGTGGGCGGCGGTGGTGCCGCGGGTGATCCCCACCAGGGCGCCGCGGGCGTAGGGGTCCCAGTGGGGCGCGCCGAGGCCGGTGAAGGCGGGCACCAGCACCACCCCGCCGGCGTCCGGCACGCTCGCCGCCAGCGCCTCGACGTCCGCGGCGGCGCGGATCAGCCCGAGGCCGTCGCGCAACCACTGCACCACGGCGCCGGCCACGAACACGCTCCCTTCGAGCGCGTACTCGGCTTGCGCGGCGCCGAGCCGCCAGGCGGGGGTCGTGAGCAGATGGTTGCGCGAGGGCACGGGATGGCCGCCGCTGTTCATCAGCAGGAAGCAGCCGGTGCCGTAGGTGTTCTTCACCATGCCCGGCGCCAGGCAGGCCTGGCCGAAGAGGGCTGCCTGCTGGTCGCCGGCCACCCCGGCGATGGGGATCGGGGCGCCGAAGAGGCCGGCCGCCGTTTCGCCGTAGATCTCGCTCGAAGCACGCACTTCCGGCAGGATCGCGCGCGGTACGCCGAGGATCGCCATCAGCTCGCCGTCCCAGTCCGCCGTGTGGAGGTTCCAGAGCAGGGTGCGCGAGGCGTTGGTGACGTCCGTCACATGGAGGGCGCCGCCGGTGAGGTTCCAGAGCAGCCAGGAGTCGACGGTGCCAAAGGCGATCCGCTCCGGGGCGTCGCGGGCGCCGGGTACGTGGTCGAGCAGCCAGGAGAGCTTGGTGCCGGAGAAATAGGGGTCGAGCACCAGGCCGGTCCGCTCGCGGAAGAGCGGCTCACGGCCTTCCCGCCGCAGCCGGTCGCAGGCGTCGGCCGTGCGGCGGTCCTGCCAGACGATGGCGTTGGCGAGCGGCCGGCCCGTCGCGCGGTCCCAGAGCACCACCGTCTCCCGCTGGTTGGTGAGGCCGAGCGCGGCGATATCGCGGGCCCGGAGGCCGGCGCGCGCCAGGGCTTCGCGGGCCACGGCGAGCTGCGACTCCCAGATCTCCAGCGGGTCGTGCTCCACCCAGCCGGGCTGAGGGAAGATCTGCCGGAGCTCCCGCTGCGCCACGGCCACCGCGGCGCCCGATTCGTCGAACACGATGGCGCGCGAGCTGGTGGTCCCCTGGTCGAGGGCGAGGACGTGCGGCATGATAGTTCTCTCCGGGGGAACTATATCCCCGGCCCGGCGGGATACTCTCCCCGATTGGGCGGAGGGCCGCCCCGCGGGGAAAGGGGTTTCCCCACGAGGGAAAGGGGTCGCCCCGCTGGGGAAAGGGGTCTCCCCGCTGGGGAGAGGGGTCTCCCCGCTGGGGAAAGGGGTCTCCCCGCTAGGGAGAGGGGTCTCCCCGCTAGGGAGAGGGGTCTCCCCGCTAGGGAGAGGGGTCTCCCCGCTAGGGAGAGGGGTCTCCCCGCTGGGGAAAGGGGTCTCCCCGCTGGGGAGAGGGGTCTCCCCGCTAGGGAAAGGGGTCTGCCCACGAGGGAGAGGGGTCTCCCCGCGAGGGAGAAAGGTCTCCCCGCCGTACCGCGGAATCGGACCGAGAGGAGAGGGACATGCACGAGCAGCGCATCCGCAGACGGGTCGAATACGTGGACACGGACATGAGCGGTATCGTCCACTTCTCTCGCTTCCTCGTCTTTATGGAGAACGCCGAGCACGCTTTCCTGGCGGCGATCGGCCCGGGAGTGCAATGGCGGGACGCGGATGGCCGTGAGCTCGGCTGGCCGCGGGTGGCTGTCTCCTGCGATTACCTAGCGCCGGCCCGCTTCGGCGACGAGCTGGAGATCCGCGTCCGCGTGCTGCGCAAGGGGACGCGCTCGCTCACCTATGGGGTGGACATCTTCCGCCAGGGCGCCACCCTCGCCCGCGGCAAGATGACCTGCGCCTGCTGCGTGCTGAACGATCCGTCGGGGATCAAGGCGATCCCGATCCCGGATGAGATCGCCTCCCAGATCGAGGAGACGCACCCGCGCGACGGAGATTGAGCCGCGCGATCGAGCCGAGACGGGCACCCGAAGTTCAGGGCCTTCCGTTACACCCCCCATGGGGGGAAACCGGGAGAACGGAGCCCAGGGCTGAGATCTCCCGACCCGTTGGGCCGGACGGAAGTTGACTCGATCAGAACTGGAACAGTTATTCTGTGACGAGCCCTAATCCCAGATCCTCGTAGATGGCGTCGAGCACCGCGCGGATGCGCCGCTCATGGGCGTCCGCCGCCGGAGTGCCGTTGAAGACCAGCGCCACGGCGAGGGCGCGCTCGGGATCGGCGAAGCCGGCCGACGACCGGTAGCCGCTGTGGCCGAAGGTGCGCGGCGAGGCGTGATGGCCGTAGCCGTAGGGCACCGTCTCCGCTCCGTACTGGATCGAGTTGACGATGAACCCCAGCCCCCAGTCGAGGACGTGCTTGAAGGTGGCGTCGACCATCCCCACCCGGTGGGGCGTGGTGAAGGCCTCGACGGTCTGCGGCAGCAGCACCCTCTGGCCCCGCCGCGAGCCGCGGCCGAGCAGCATCTCGTAAAAGCGGGCGAGCTCGGCGCAGGGGCCGTAGCCGTTGCCGCCGGGGCTGGGGGCGACGCAGCGCTCCTCGGAATCCCAGCCGTGCTCCTTGAGCTCGCCTTCGGTGTTCCACATCGCGCCGAGCCGGCCCGCCTCCCGGTACGAGCGGTAGCGCTCCGGCGGCATGCCGATCCACGAGTCCGCCATCCCCAGCGGCGCGAAGATCTCCTCGCGGATGTAAGCGGAGAAGGGGCGGCCGCCCACCCGCTGGATCACCTCGCCGAGGATGAACCAGCTCGACGCCTGGTGATAGCCCGCCTTCTGGCCGGGGACCCAGCGCGGCTCGGGGCGCATGGCGCAGATCCTGGCGACGACCTCGTCCCAGGGGAGCTGGGGCCAGCCGGTGTCGAGCATGCGGATGCCGCCGGTGTGGGTGAGCAGGTGGCGCAGGGTGATCCCCTCCTTGCCGTGCGCCGCGAACTCGGGGATGTGCAGGGCCACCGGATCGTCGAGCTCCAGCAGGCCGCGCTCCCAGAGCTGGGCGACGGCGACCGCCGGCACCGGCTTGGTGGCGGAGAGCCAGAGCATCAGGTGGCCGCGGGTGAGCGGCTCGCCGGGGCGGTTCTCGCCCAGCGCCGCGTCCGCCACCGGCTCGCCCCGCAGGGAGACACAGAGCTGGGCGCCGAGGTGGAGCCGCGCGCGGATGCCGTCCTCGATCGCCTCCCGCGTCCGGGGGAGCCGGTCCAGAGTGCCGTCGTTCATGGAGCGGGATTGTAATCGAGGGACTTAACGTCGGAGGAGAGGGATGAAACGGGCGGCCCCGCGGGGCCGCCCCGGCCAGGCGCGAGCCTAGCTGCTCTTCTTGCTCATCTTGGCGCTCTTGGTGGGGTGCATCTTGGTGGAGATGTCCTGCACCATCTTCAGGTGGTCCTGCAGCGTCGGCAGGGTGGTCCCGGCCCAGCTCTTGAGGTCCGAGTCCTTGGCGCTCGTCGATTCCTTCTTGAACTCGGCGACGTCCTTCTTGTGGTCCTTGACCATCATGCTGACGTAGGCCTTGTCGAACGCCGCGCCGGAGAGCTTGTCGAGCTTGGCCACGTCGTTCTTCTGGGAGGCGGACAGATCCGCCGGCAGGCTGACGCCCTTCTGGGTGGCGAGCTGCTGGAGCTGGTCGTTGGCCTTGGAGTGGTCGTCGACCATCTTCTGGCCGAAATTCTTGACGTCAGCGTCGGAGGCCTTCTGAGCGGCCAGCTTGCCGAGCTCGACCTCCTCCTTGCCGCCCATCGCCGCTTCCTTCATGAACTTGGTGTCGCTGGCGCTCATCTTGGCCGCGAAGAGAGCGGGGGTCAGCGCGAGAAGGCCGGTCAACGCGGCTGCCGTGGCGATACTCTGGCTGTGCTTCCTCATGATGTCTTTTCTCCTTTGGGGGTGAGACGCGGAGTTGGGGTCGCGTCTTCAGGCAGGAAAACAAGCAAGGGCAGTGCCACGGAGAGGAGGGTCGGGCTCGCTAGATGTGGCACGGCCCTTGCTGTAATGGATTAGCGTCGTGAGATGAAGTTGCTCCCGACGCTCGATGGCACTTATACAACAAGGAGTTACGACAATGACGCAACCATCCCGCAACCGTTCCTTCCTGCCGCTGCTCGGAGCCCTGGCCCTGTTCACCGTCGCTCCCGCCGTGCAGGCGCAAGGCCCCGGATTGCAGGACGATGCCGCGCGGGCGATGCAGCGCGGCGAGCGTCTCATCGAGCAGAAGGAGTACAAGGCCGCCTCCGCCGAATTCGAGCGGGCGAGCGAGCTGGCCGGCGGCACCTGCCCCGACTGCCTGCTCGGCGTCGGCCGCGCCTACAGCGGCGCCAAGCAGTACGACGCGGCCGTCAACGTCACCCGCATGGCCCTGGCCCTCTACGCCGCCCCCGAGGACCAGGCCCGGGCCTACGATCAGCTCGGCACCATCCTGGCCCTCAAGGGCGAGATGGACGGCGCCCGCGAGGCCTACGGCAAGGCGGTCCAGCTCGACGGCCGGATGGCCGGCCAGGTCCGCTCCAACCTCGCCCAGGTGCTGCTCAAGCGCGCCAACTACGACCAGGCGAAGACCGGGCCGGCCGCCGTCACCCTCCAGCAGGTCGCCACCGTCGGCGGCCCCCAGCGTTAAGCGCGATTTCGCTACAGATCTGGATTACACCCTCGCCGTCCCGACTTTGCCCCGGCCCGTCACCTAAGGAGGTGGGGCCGGGGTCCGCGCATCCACGAGCGCCTCCCGCTGCGAGCTCCGGAGAGGCGGTCGCTGTGGTCCATCTGCAAGAATCCTTGGTCCGTCTGCAGGACATCGAACAGGCGCGCGAGCGGCTGAGCGGGGTGATCCAGCAGACCCCCTGCCAGCTCTCCCGGGCCTTCTCGGACGAGCTCGGGCTCCACGCCTGGTTCAAATACGAGAACCTCCAGCTCACCGGCTCCTTCAAGGTCCGGGGCGCCTACAACAAGATCGCCTCCCTCTCCCCCGAGCAGGCGCGGCGGGGGGTGGTCGCGGCGTCGGCGGGCAACCATGCCCAGGGGGTGGCGTTCAGCGCCACGCGCCTCGGGGTGCTCTCCACCATCCTGATGCCGATCACCACGCCGCTGATCAAGGTCGAGAACACCCGGCGGCTCGGCGGCATCGTCGAGCTGGAGGGGGAGCTGTTCGACGACGCCTACGAGGCGGCGCGGCGGTTCGAAAAAGAGCGGGGGCTGGTCTTCGTCCACCCCTTCGACGACGAGGAGGTGATCGCGGGCCAGGGGACGGTCGGCCTCGAGATCCTCGAGCAGACGCCGGAGGTGGAGGTGATCGTGGTCCCGGTGGGCGGCGGCGGGCTGATCTCCGGCGTCGCCGCGGCGGTGAAGGAGAAGAAGCCCTCGGTGCGGATCTACGGGGTGCAGACCGAGGCCGCCCCCGCCATGGCCCACAGCTTCCGGGCGGGCGAGATCGTCCATCACGCGGTGGAGCGCTCGCTGGCCGACGGCATCGCCGTCAAGCGGCCGGGCGAGCTCACCTTCGAGCACATCCGCCACTACGTGGACGGCATCTGCACGGTCTCCGAGGACGAGATCCGGGGCGCCATCATCCGCCTGCTCGAGACCGGCAAGACCTCCACCGAGGGGGCCGCGGCGGCCACCCTGGCCGCCCTGACCCGCCACCGCATCCCCGCCGCGGCGGGGAGGAACGTGGTGATGCTCCTCTCCGGCGCCAACATCGACATCGCCATGCTGTCGCGGATCATCGACCGCTTCATGGTCGAGAGCCATCGCCTGGTGCGCTTCCGCACCCACGTCCCCGACCGGCCGGGCGGCCTGGCCGAGATGCTCCAGGTGATCTCCAGCCACGGCGGCAACGTCAAGGCGATCCAGCACGACCGGGTCTTCATGCATGCCGGCTTCTGGGAAGCCCAGGTGGATGCCATCATCGAGACCCGCAACGCGGACCACATCGAGGCTCTGCGCCGCGCCCTGCGCCAGCACGGCTATGTCGTCGAGCGGCTGGAGTGAGGCGGGATTGAAATTATTACCAGGAAATGGGACGAGGGAGGGCGGGGAATAAGCCTTCGTTCCCGAAGATTCTCACTCCCGAAGCCACCATGGATGTACAGCAGCACCGCTTGACTCTTTCATGCTCTAACACCATACTTTGGGCCCCATCACTGGGGCGTCCTGATTTCCTCCGGGCTCTGTACCGAGACAGCGATCGATTCTCCTGGATGTTCCGTTCCGGAGTCCCGGCGTGGTGCCGGCCTCTCCGGGGCGTACCGCGATGAAACCCCTGAACGGGAGGTAGGTTTATGACCCAATCATATGGAAAAGGCGCGCGTCTCGCCGCCCTGGGCCTCGCCACGGCGGCGGCCCTGAGCCTCACGGCTCCGGCTTTTGCCGCAGAGAAACCGGCGGCGCCGAAGGGCGCCGGCAACGGCCTGATGGCCGCGATCGATCCGGCCACCGGCAAGCTCCGCCAGCCCACGGCGGCCGAGAGCAAGGCTCTCGCCGCGGGCATCGAGTCGATGCTCAAGAGCTCGGCGAGCACCCTCCAGGCCAAGCAGACGGCGGACGGCACGATGTCCGTCAACCTCGGCACCTCGTTCCTGAACATCTCCATCGCCCAGGTCGGACCGGACGGCA
>DASWQX010001255.1:0-2738 GCA_036403495.1 Thermoanaerobaculia bacterium | reverse complement strand
TTCTCGTCGTCGACGGCGCGGTGCGCTGGGCCGGGCTGCCGCCGCTGCCGCGCCCCATCCACCACCGGAAGCTGCTGTCGGCCGAGCGGACGGAGATCAACCTGGGAGGGCTCTCCTGGTCCACCGCCTTCGACGGCCTGTGCGCCACGCTGGCGGCCGAATACCCGTTCACCGAGCGGAAGGGGATCGACTGGCCGGCGCTCCGCGCGCGCTTCGCTCACCGCATCCGCGCCGCCGAGGCCGCGAAGGACGACCGTGCCTACTACCGGGCCCTGCGGGCGTTCGCCTGGAGCGTCCCCGATGGCCACGTCGCGCTGCGCGGGGACGACCGCGGCCTCAAGGACGCGGCGGTGGGGGGCGGCTACAGGCTCGCCCTGGTCGAGCTCGACGACGGCCGTATCCTGGTGGGACGAGTCGATCCGGGCGGCCCGGGCGACCGGGGGGGCCTGCGCGTCGGCGCCGAGGTGGTGGCGTGGAACGGCAAGCCGGCCCGGGCGGCGGTGGCGGCGGTGAGCGTCGACTGGAGCGAGGAGCCCCCGGCCACCGAGGACGCGCGGGCGCTCCAGAGGCTCCGCTTCCTCACCCACGGCCCGGTCGGCGCCTTGGCGGCGGTCGGCTATCGCAACCCCGGCGCCGATGCGGCCTCGACGGCGGTGCTGCAGGCGGTGCCGGAGGCCTATCCCAAGCCGGCCGGCAGCCGCTGGGACGTGCTGCTCGGCGATTCGCTCGCGGTGCGGACCCTCGCGGACGGCTGCGGCTACATCCAGGTGAAGTTCGAGCTTCCCACCTTCTGGGACCTCACCCCGGAGCGCGAGGTCCGCCGCGCCCTGGAGCGCTTCCGCGCCGCCGGCGCGCCCGGCGTGGTGATCGACGTCCGCAACAACCGGGGGGGCGAGGACGAGATCGTGCCGCGGATCACCGCCTTCTTCCAGGCCCGGCCGCGGATCTACGAGATCGCCGGCCTCTACGACCCGGCAAGCCACGACTTCCGGCCGCACCCGGAGACTGCCGTCCGCGTCCTGCCGCGGCTTCCGTACTGGCGGGGGAGGGTCGCCGTCCTGGTCAACCCGGACACCTTCAGCGCCGGCGAGGGGATTCCCCTCGCGCTCCAGGGGCTGCCGAATTCCGCCGTCTTCGGCTGGCGCGGCACGCAAGGGTCGTTCGGCGTCGGCGAGAAGACCGTCCACCTGCCGGATGGCCTTGACCTCGTCTTCCCCCAGGGGCGGTCGCTCGACGCCGAGGGGCGCATCCAGCTCGACAGCGACGCCCAGGGGCAGGGGGGCGTGCGGCCGGACCACCGCGTGCCGCTCGACGAGGCGGCGTTCGCATCCGCCTTCGGCAAGGGGGAGGACGTGGTGCTGGCGGCGGCCCTGCGCTGGATCTCCCCCGGTCTTGAAAGGCCCTCCCTCTCCACGCGTGGAGAGGGACCGAGGGTGAGGCTTCGAAGCGCAGGCCGCCCCAGCGGGCATAGACGCTCGTAACGGCGCTCCCCTGATCCTGTCCGCCGCCTCCCCGTGCTACCCTGATCGGTCCCAGCTCTTGGAAAATCGTTGTGCGGCGACGCACCGCGGACGCCGACGGCCAGCCGCTGGTCAAGCTGCCGGACCGGTTTCACTGCTAAAATCGCCGCGGATCTCCATCCAGGGAATCACCGATGAGCGAGCTGCGCAGGATCACCGAGCGGTACCGGCTGGACAAGCAGGTGGCCGCCAGCGACGCGGGGAGCGTCTTCCGAGCCACCGACATCCAGTCCGGGGCCACGGTCGCCGTCAAGTTGATCAACAGCGACGGCGGCGAGTCCGAGGAGCAGCGCGAACGCTTCCTGACCACCGCCGGCGTCTTTCAATCCCTTCACCATCCGGCCCTTCCCAGGGTCTTCGACTTCGGCTTCACGACCGCCGGCAGCGCCTTCCTGGTCACCGAGTTCCTCCACGGCTCCGGCTTCGAGGAGGTCGCCGGCTCCGCGCCCGGCCGCGTGCTCACGCTGCTGATCCAGGTCGTCGACAGCCTGGAGGCAATGGGGGCCCAGGGGATCTCCACCCGCAACCTGCGCACCGAGAACCTCCTGGTGGTGCCGGGCGAAGGGGGGGAGCAGGTCAAGATCCTGGGCCTCGGCAGCGCCGTCCTGGAGCCGGGCGCCATGCCGGTCCTCGACGGCTATCCGGAGGACCTCCGCGCCTTCGGCCTCCTGGCCTGCCGGATGCTGCGGGTGCAGACCGACTTCCGGGTCGGCATCCCGCTGGAGGTCGCCGTCGAGCTGGAGGACATCGAGGCGCTGCGCGCGCTGCTCGAAGCCGCCCTGCACGGCGATCCCGAACGTCACTATCCCTCCTGGACCGAGGTCCGCGAGGCCCTGCGCTCGGCGCTCTCCGGCCAGACCGGCGCCCGGGGGATGGCGCGGACGGAGGCCTTCGCCACCCACCCCGGCCTCAAGACGGACGGCGCCCGCTTGGCGCCGGCGGTACCGCCGCAGAGGGGGGACGATCTCGACAGCACCATGATGGTCGCGGAGCCGGAGCCCCTCGCCCCGCCCCCGGCCGAGTCCGTACCACAACCTCCCGTTCTCGCGGAGCTGGCGAGAACAGTCGAGATCCCGCGCGTGGCGGTGCAGGACGTCATGGGGCGTCCGGTGCCGGGTGCCGCGGCGCCTCCCGCGCAGCCGCCCCTGCCGGTCGTGTCGCAGCCGCCCGCGCACGCCGCGCTGCCGCCCCCGCCGCCGATGCCCTTCGTGCCGGAGC
>DASWQX010001254.1:0-3985 GCA_036403495.1 Thermoanaerobaculia bacterium | reverse complement strand
GCATCTGCTCGCCGGCGGTCTCGAGGTCCTTCGAGAACTTCACGTCGAAGTCGGCGACCGCCTGCTTCCAGGGGATCGTGCCGTCCTCGATATGGTCGAGCTGCACCTCCAGCGCGGCCGTGTACCCCTCGTTGAGGATGTCGTGGAAGCCGGTCTGGAGCATGCCGTTGACCAGCGTGCCGAGCTGCGTCGGGCGGAACCTTCCTTCGAGGCGCTCGACGTAGTCGCGGTCGGTCAGCACGGAGAGGATGGTGGCGTAGGTCGACGGCCGGCCGATGCCGTTCTCTTCCAGCGCCTTCACCAGCGTGGCCTCGCTGAACTGCGCCGGCGGTTGGGTGAACTTCTGGTCGGCGGTCACCTTCAGCCGCTCCAGCACTTCCCCTTCGCTCAGCGCCGGCAGCATCCCCTCCTGGGAATCCTCGGCCACGGGGGCATCCTCGTCCGGGGTCTCGCGGTAGACGGCGAGGAAGCCGGGCCGCTTCAGCACCTTGCCGGCGGCGCGCAGGACGTAGCGGCCGTTCTCGATGTCCACCTGGGTGACGTCGAAGATGGCGGGGAGCATCTGGGAAGCCACGAAGCGGTCCCAGACCAGCTTGTAGAGCTTGAATTCCTCGTCCTTGAGGAAATCGCGCACGGCCTCCGGCGGCAGGTCGAAGCTGGTCGGGCGGATCGCCTCGTGGGCGTCCTGCGCCCCTTCCTTCGAGCTGTAGACGTTGGGCTTCTCCGGCAGGGCATCCGGTCCGTAGGTGGCACCGATGTACTCGCGGCCGCCGGTGATCGCCTCGTCGGCGACGCGGGTGGAGTCGGTGCGCATGTAGGTGATCAGGCCGATCTGGCCGCGGCCGCCGATCTCCTTACCTTCGTAGAGCCCCTGGGCGATGCCCATGGTGCGCTTGACCGAGAAGCCGTAGCGCCGCGCCGCCTCCTGCTGCAGGCGGCTGGTGATGAACGGCGGCAGCGGCTTCTGGCGCGACTCCTTGCGCTCGACCTTGGCGACCACGAACTTGCCGCTCTCGAGGTCGCGGACGATGCGCGCCGCGTCGTCGCCGTTGCCGACCTCGGCCTTCTTGCCGTCGATCCGGCTCAGGCGGGCGTTGAACGGCGGGGGCACGGCGGCCTTGAGGTCGGCGCCGAGGTTCCAGTACTCCTCGGACTGGAAGGCGTCGATCTCGGCCTGGCGGTCGCAGACCATCTTCAGGGCGACCGACTGGACGCGGCCGGCGGAGAGCCCCTGCTTGACCTTGTCCCAGAGCAGCGGCGAGAGGCGGAAGCCCATCAGGCGGTCGAGGACGCGGCGGGCCTGCTGGGCGTCCACCTTCTTGAGGTCGATCGTCCGCGGGTTCTCCAGGGCCTTGAGCACGGCGCCCTTGGTGATCTCGTTGAAGGTCACCCGGCGGACGTCCTTGGCATCCTTGAGGATCTCGGCGATGTGCCAGGCGATCGCCTCGCCCTCGCGGTCCGGATCGGGGGCGAGATAGACCGTCTCCGCCTCCTTGGCCGCGTCGCGCAGCTTCTTGACCACGTCCTTCTTATTGGCCAGCACCTCGTAGCGCGGCTCGTAGTCGGGGCCGATCCCCATGTCCTTGCCCTTCTTGACGAGGTCGCGGACATGGCCGACCGAAGCCTCGACGGCGTACCCCCGGCCGAGGAATTTCTTGAGGGTCCGGGTTTTAGCCGGGCTTTCGACGATGAGCAGATTCTTAGCCATAGGCGTCTCTGAAACCTCGGGGACGGCGTCAATATTTCTTCAGGGGTTGTGCGTCACCCGGAGCAAGCCGGGGACACTAGCACCGGGTTACCGTCGGCCGCAAGGCTCGGGGCGGGCCGGAAGGTCGGCCCTCGCCTATCTATAAGGAAGGGGAATTCCCGGGACCTCAGCCGAGCCGGAGGGACTTCAGCGACTTGGCGGAAGGCAATTTCCGGGCGAGCCGCTGCAGACGATCCAGGGACCGAATGGTCTCGATGCGACTTCGGATCTCGTCTGGAACCGGACCGAACCGGTCCTCGATCTGGTCGCAGAGAACACGCCGGATGCCTCGCCGTTCACCTTCGAGAAGCATCTCGTCTTTCCAGCTCATTCGATACAGCATCGCAGGGGCCCTCCGGCGCTCTGGAGTACCGAGAAGCAAGAACTCCTCGGTCTCATTATGCGACAATCTTACGTAACTTTCGACGCAGTTGACCAGCTCGACCCGTTCGGCGTCGGTCAAGAGAGCTTCGGAGATTCGGGAAAGGCAGCTCATCTTCAGCTCGGCTTTGCGACACTTCCCGCGGTTCATCAGGGCGGCCAGCGCCCAGGCGAGCGGTTCGGAGCTGTCGAGATACTCGCGGACCGGGCATCGGGACAGGCCGAAGGATAGATACCTGAAGGGAGGCAATCCGGGACCGGCGAGATCCCCGCCCAGGCTCTCTTCGTGGATACCGCCCTTTCCTCCCTTGATGAAGACGACGATCGAGAGGATCTGTCCCTCGTGGCGGGTCTGGATCCGGCGATGGTAGCTCCGGACCCTTTCCCCGATCCCGGGGCGAGCCCGAGCCTCCACCTCGACATGAATCAGGATGTCTTTCCCACTCGCGTCATTCAATGGAACGCGCGCCAGAAGATCGACGACCCGGCTCCCGGCAGGCGGACCGAAAGCCGGAAACTCCTTGTCGAGGAACACCGGTGCAGCCAGGTCCAGGCGCGCAGCGAGATCCGGCGCGACGAGGCGGAGGAAGCCGCCGAAGAAGGTCCGGAGCAGGCTCTTGAACAGCGGGTCGTGAGGCGCCATGGCGTTTCCGCGCCTCAGCGCCCGTAGATCGATCCCGGCAGGCGCTTCACCCAGCCTTCCATCTCCAGCTCGAGCAGCGCCGCCAGCACGCGGTCGATGGGGACGTCGAGGCGGCCGGCGATCTCCTCGGCCAGGCGGGTCTTTCCCGGCGGGATCTCGGCGAGGATCTGGCCGGCGAGGCCGGCGGGGGGCTCGGGGCCGGGATCGACCGGCGGCGGGAGGGCGAGCTGGCGGGAGGCGAGAGTGGGGAGGATCGTCTCCAGCAGGTCCGCCGGGTGCTGGACGAGGTGGGCTCCCTCGCGGATCAGGGCATTGGCGCCGAGCGAGCCCTCGTCGAAGATGCGGCCGGGCACCGCCCAGACCTCGCGGCCGAGGTCGAGGGCGTGACGGGCGGTGATCAGCGAGCCCGAGCGGAGCGCCGCCTGCACCACCAGGGTGCCGGCCGAGAGCGCCGCCAGCGACCGGTTGCGCAGCGGGAAGTGCCAGGCGCGCGGGATCAGGCCGCAGGGGAACTCGGAGACCAGCGCGCCGCGCTCCGCGATCTCCTCGGCCAGCCGGGCATGGCCGCGCGGGTAGTCCACGCCCAGGCCGCAGCCGAGCACCGCCACCGTCAGACCTCCCGAGGCTCCCAGGGCGCTGCGGTGGGCCGCGGCGTCGATCCCCTGGGCGAACCCGGAGACGACGGTGACGCCGGCGGCGGCGAGCGTCCGCGCGAAGAGGTCGGCGGCCTCGCGGCCGTAGGCGTCCGCCCGCCGTGAGCCGACGATGGCGACGGCGGGTCCGGCCGGCACTTCGCCCCGGACGTGGAGGACCGGCGGCGGCGGCGCGAGCTGGCGCAGGCCGGCGGGATACCCGGCGTCGTCGACGGTGAGGATGCGGGCGCCCAGGCGCTCCGCCGCGGCGGTCTGCAGATCGGCGGTGGCGGCGGCGCTCTCGATCGCCGCCAGGGCCTTGCGCATCTGGGCGCGGGGGACGCCGGTCGCGGCGGCCAGGTGGTCGGTGGGGGAGCCCGCCTCCGTCCAGCGGTCGAGCTCGGCGGCCAGCCGGTAGGCGGCCGGACGGGAGATCTCGGGGGCGGCGTTGAGGGCGATCAGCAGCTCGCGGCGGGTGGCTTGGGGCATGGTGTCGGCGGTCTCCTGGTTGGTCGGTTCACCCCCAATAAGACGTAAAAACCGGGCTCCGCTGACAAAGGCTTTAGGATCAATGACTTCGCG
>DASWQX010001253.1:0-5069 GCA_036403495.1 Thermoanaerobaculia bacterium | reverse complement strand
CAGGCCCTCCCTCTCCTTCAGGAGAGGGACCGAGGGTGAGGTCGCAGGCCACGAACGCCCCAGGTCGTCACCCGCCCCCCGCCAGCCGCTCGAACGGCCCCCGCACCGCTTCCGGCGTCCGGCAGATGCGCCCCGTCGCCGATTCGACCCAGATGTGGTCCGTGGCGCCGGTCACCAGGCGTTCCCCGCCCCTGTGAGCCTCGTAGGCGAAGCGTAGGCCGCGGCTCGCCATCCGCTCGCACCAGCAGGCCACCTGGACCACCTCGCCGTAGCGGGCGGGGCGGTGGTAGCGGACCTCGACGCCGGTGACCATCAGCAGGTAGCCGAGGCGCTCGATGTCGGCGTAGTGGAAGCCCGAGCGCGAGCAGAGGGCGGTGCGGGCGAGCTCGAACCAGATCACGTAATTGGCGTGATGGACGACGCCCATCTGGTCGGTCTCGGCGTAGCGGACCTCGACGTCCGTCTCCACGCGGACAGGTTCTTTCATCGATTTCACTCCCGGCTTCTCTAACGAAAAATGTGGCGCGCCACGGTCCAGAGGATCTTATAGCCGGCGCGGATCGTGCCGGTGACCGTGCCGGTGATCTTCGACACCCCCGTCCGGCGGCGGTAGGAGACCGGCACCTCGGTACAGCGCAGGCCGCGGCGCACCGCCTTGACCTGCATCTCGGCCGTCCAGCCGAAGTTCGGATCGGCCATGGCGAGGCTCTCCAGCGCCTCCCAGCGGACGGCGCGGAAGGGGCCGAGGTCGGTGAAGCGGTGGCCGTAGAAGAGGCGGATCAGCAGGCAGGCCACGAGGTTGCCGGCGCGCGCCTGCGGCAGCAGGGCGCCGCGCTCCCGCCGGCCCAGCACCCGCGAGCCGATCACCAGGTCGGCCTCGCCGGCGAGGATGGGCGCGATCAGCGAGGGGAGCTCCTCCGGGTGGTCCGAGAAGTCGGCGTCGATGAACACCACGATGTCAGGCGGCCCCGTGCGCCGGAGATGATCGAGGCCGGCGAGGCAGGCGCTGCCGTACCCCCGTCTCGGCGCGGCCACCACCTCGGCGCCCCCCGCGCGGGCGACCCGGGCGGTGCCGTCGATCGAGCCGTTGTCGGCCAACACGATCCGGCGCACCGGCGGGCGGGGGAGGCCGGCGAGCACCAGCGGCAGCGAGGCCTCCTCGTTGAGGGCGGGAATCACCACGTCGACGCTCTCTCCCCCTCTCCCGGTGAGGGAGGTCGGGGAGGGGGCGGGAGAGGGGCCCGGGGGGTGAGGGTTCGAGCTGGGGCCTTTGGACACCGGTGGATTTTATGCCATGCTCTTGCGCTCGGCCCGCGGGCCGCTTCCGAAGGATGAGATCATGAAACTTCGCCCTGTCCGCCTACCGATTCTCGCCGCCTCGCTGGCGATGCTCGCCCTATCGGCCCTACCCACCATGTCTGCGACAGCCCCGACTCCAGAGCCCAAATTCCACCGCGTCGAGATCAAGCCGCCCAAGGACAGCGCTCTGCCCTATAACGGCGTTCTGCCCTTTACCCTCGAAGTCCCGCAGGACTGGCAGGTGCGGCAGGTCGCCGAGTTTCCCGGCCTCTGGATCGGGCCGGCCGACGCCAAGCCCCCCGAGGACCCGCGGCTGATCTGGGTCCGCGGCAGCAAGGTCTCGCTCGCCAAGCCGGCTGAGATCGTGGCCAACATCAAGGCCAACGACGCCGCGCACCCGGAGTGGTCGGCGCCGCGCGTGGAGACGCGGACGGTTGGCGGAGCGAGCTGCGTGCTGGTGCAGATGGAGACCGGCGCCGGCGACAAGGCGCGCACCAGCCTTACTCTCAAGGCGCCGTTCCAGACCGTCTCGGTCGACTTCATCGCTTCCTCCTCCCGGGCCGAGTTCCCGAAGATGCTGCCGCTCTACGAGCGCATCCTCTTCTCGATGCAGCCGGTACCGGCCGGGAAGAAATAGGCGGTCCGGCGATGCCCGTCCATCCCTACCAGGGGCGCTGGCCCGCCCTGGGCGCACGGGTGTTCCTGGCCCCCGGCGCCCACCTCTGCGGCGACATCGATCTCGGGGACGACGTCTCCTTCTGGTTCCACACGGTGGCCCGCGGGGACGTCAACACGATCCGGATCGGCGCGCGCACCAACATCCAGGACGGCTCGGTGCTCCACGTCACCCACGTCCGCCATCCGCTGGTGATCGGCGCCGGCGTGGTGGTGGGGCACCAGGCGGTGCTCCACGGCTGCACGGTCGAGGACGGCGCGCTGATCGGCATCGGCGCCCGGGTGCTTGACGGCGCCGTGGTCGAGCGCGGCGCCCAGGTCGGCGCCGGCGCGGTGGTGGCGCCCGGGCACCGCATCCAGGCCGGCCATCTGGCGCTGGGCATCCCGGCGCGCGTGACCCGCCCGCTCACCGAGGAAGAGACGCGGTGGATCGCGGACACCGTCGATCGCTACGCGGCGTTGAAAGAAGAGTACCGGCAGACCCTCGGCTCCGGCACGGAGCGGGTTTCGGATTTCGAAGGTCATGGCCCTCAGCGGGAGGAGAAGCGATGAAGCGTCGGGGCGCGGGAACGATCGCGATTGGGGACGTGGGGAGCCGCGTGCGGCTCCAGGCCTGGGTGCAGCGCCGCCGGGATCTCGGCGGCCTCCTCTTCCTCGACCTGCGCGACCGCAGCGGCGTCGTCCAGGTCGTGCTGCGCCCCGACGACCACCCCGAAGTCGGCGAGATGCTGACGCAGGTCCGCTCCGAGTGGGTGGTCGAGGTCGAGGGGACCGTCCTGCGCCGCGAGCCCGGCCAGATCAATCGCGACCTGCCCACCGGCGAGATCGAGGTCGCGGCCGAAAGCGCGCTGGTGCTCTCGCGCTCGGAGACCCCGCCGTTCCCGCTCGACGGCAAGATCGAGGCCGCCGAGGATCTCCGGCTGCGCTACCGCTATCTCGACCTCCGCCGCCCCGACCTCCAGAAGAACTTCGTGCTGCGCGACCGGGTCACGCACGAGATCCGCAACTACTTCCACGAGCGCGGGTTCCTCGACGTCGAGACGCCCATCCTCACCAAGTCGACGCCCGAGGGCGCGCGCGACTACCTGGTCCCCTCGCGCGTCCACCACGGCAGCTTCTACGCCCTGCCGCAGTCGCCGCAGCTCTTCAAGCAGCTCCTCCAGGTGGCGGGCTTCGAGCGCTACATCCAGATCGCCCGCTGCTTCCGCGACGAGGACCTGCGCGCCGACCGCCAGCCCGAGTTCACCCAGGTCGACGTCGAGATGTCCTTCCCTACCGAGGAAGACGTCTACGAGCTGGTCGAGGGGCTCTTCGCGCGCGTCTTCCCGCTGGCCGGCATCACGCCGCCGGCCCAATTCCCGCGCCTCACCTACGCCGAGGCCATGGAGCGCTACGGCAGCGACAAGCCCGACCTCCGTTTCGGTCTGCCGATCGTCGACCTCTCGGAACGGCTGAAGGAGAGCGGCTTCCGCGGCTTCAAGGAGACCGTGGCGAACGGGGGAGTGGTGCGCGCCTTCGCCCTTTCTGGATCGACCGGCGCCGCCGAGGCGAGCCGCAAGGAGGTCGATGGCTGGGTCGAGATCGCCCGCCGCAACGGCGCGGCCGGCGTGCTGACGCTGCGGCGCAAGGGGGGCGAGCTGATCTTCCAGGTCAAGAACGCCCTCACCGAGTCCGAGCTCCAGAGCGCCGCCGAGGCCCTCGGTCTCGAGGAGGGGGGCTTGGCGCTGATCGTGGCCGCGCCGGCGCCGATCGCCGCCAATGCCCTCGGAACCCTGCGGATCGAGCTCGCGAAGCACTACAAGCTGATCCCCGAAGGCGCGCACGCGTTCCTCTGGGTGACCGATTTCCCCCTCCTCGAATGGGATCAGGAAGCGAATCGCTTCTTCGCCATGCATCACCCGTTCACCAGCCCCGACCCGCGCGATTTCGAACTCCTGGAGAGCGATCCGAAATCGGTCCGCGCCCGCGCCTACGACGTGGTGATGGACGGCACCGAGCTGGGCGGCGGCTCGATCCGCATTCACGACACGGCGATCCAGAGCCGCATGTTCAAGCTGCTCGGGATCGGCGCCGAGGAGGCCGAGGCCCGCTTCGGCTTCTTCCTCGAAGCCCTGCGCTACGGCGCCCCCCCGCATGGTGGCATCGCCCTCGGACTCGACCGCATGGTGATGCTCCTCGCGGGAGCCCCCTCGCTCCGCGACGTCATCGCCTTCCCCAAGACCGCCTCCGCGACCGACCTGATGACCGACGCGCCCGGAGTCGTCGACGAGAAGCAGCTCCGCGAGCTGGGGATCGCCCTGTCCGCGCCGTCCGGATCGCGGGAAGAGGGAAAAACGACCTGACGGGTGGTATCATGGCTCTATGAGCGCGAGAGCTGCCCGCAGGCACGATCCCGAACCCGAAGCGCCGACTCCCGAGTCGTTCCTGGAAGAGATCCGCGCCATCCTCAACTCGGGAACCTTGCGAGGCGCCCGCGAGGTTGCCGAGCGCGGGCTGGCCCTGTATCCGGATCATCACGAGCTGAAGCACGTTCACCACGAGCTGAGGCCGTTCCAGGTTCGGTCTCGCCCCGACCTCAGGATGGATGATCCTCGACCTTCGTACAAGTGGCTCGAAGAGAACGCCGACAAATATCGTGGCAAGTGGGTGGGTCTTGATGCGGGCGAGCTGGTAGCGGCCGCGGACACCCTGGACGAAGTGCTGAAAGCGCTTCGGGACCGGGATCCGAAGAGCACCCTCATCCATCACCTCCTCTGATTTCTCCGATCTTGATCCCAACTCCACTCCTCCTGGGGAGGGACCACGCTCCCTTTGCGACCGGGGGTACACGTTACATAGAGAATCGGCGTGAGATCACAGGTACGGAGGCGCGAATTCTCGTTCCCCTGTCGCTGGAGGTGATCTCCAAGACCCTCTTTGCCGTCGTCGATACGGCTGCGCCTTGGTGTATTTTCGAGCCGGAAGTGGGAAGCCTGCTGAGGCAGTGCTTGTCGCCTACTCAGGAGCATGCCGTCCTGAGCAGCCGGTTCGGAACGCTTCGTGGTTCTCTGTACCGGGTACCTATTGCTCTGATCGCGGAAGAGGGCGAATCCCTC
>DASWQX010001252.1:0-5281 GCA_036403495.1 Thermoanaerobaculia bacterium | reverse complement strand
GATGTCGATGCCGCCGAAGGTCGCGACCGTCTTCTCGATCGCCGCCTGCACCTGCTCGCCGTCGCGGATGTCCACCTGCAGCGGGAGTGCCCGGCCGCCGGCCGCCTCGATCTCCACGGCCGCCGAGTAGATAGTTCCCGGCAGCTTCGGAATGGGCTCCGCCGTCTTGGCCGCGATGGCGATGTTGGCGCCGTCCGCGGCGGCGCGCAGGGCGATCGCCTTGCCGATGCCGCGGCTGGCGCCGGTGATGAAGAGAGTCCGGCCTTTGAGATCCGCCATCTAAGCCATCCCTCTCAGAGCTTTTGCTGAATATTCCGCAATATGATCGTAGGCCTCGCCCAGCATCTCCTCCGGCGGCAGGAAGACCAGCCGCACGTGATTGAAGTCGTCCTGGCCGAAGCCGGAGCCGTGGACGAGGACGACGCCGTGCTGGAGGATCAGGTCGCGCACCAGCTCGACGTCGCGCAGGGCGCCGAGGTCGAAGCGGGGGAAGGCGTAGAACGCGCCCCGCGGCGGCACGCAGCTCCAGCCGGGGATGGCATTGATCCGCTCGACGGTGAAGTCGCGGCGGCGGCGCAGCTTGGCATTGACCTCGGCGATGTGCGGGTTGGGTCCTTCGAGGGCCGGCTTGATCGCCCACTGCACCGGGTGGCTGGGGCAGAGGCGCGCCCGAACCAGGCGACCCATGGCGTCGGCCAGCGGCGCCACCACGGCCGGCGGGCCGGAGAGGATCGTCCAGCCCATCCGCAGGCCGGGACCGAGCCAGACCTTGGAGAGGCCGCAGAAGGTAGCGATCGGCACGTCGTCGCGCAGCGCGGCGGTGGCCACGAAGTCGGTCTCCGGATCGATCAGCATGCGGTCGTAGATCTCGTCGGAGAGCACCACCAGGTGGTGGCGCGCGGCGATCTCCAGCACCGCCTCCAGGGTGGCGCGGTCGGCCACCGAGCCGGTCGGGTTGTTGGGGTTGATCAGCACCAGGGCGCGCGTGCCGCGGTCGATCAGCCGCTCGATGTCGTCCGGATCGGGCTGCCAGCCGCGCGACTCGTCGAGCTTGTAGTAGAGCTCGCGGCCTCCCACCTTGGCCAGCACGGCGGAGTAGAGCGGGTAGCCCGGGCTGGGCAGCAGCACCGCCTCGCCCGGCTCGAGCAGGGCGTTGAGCAGGAGCTCGATCGGCTCGGAGGCGCCGTGGCCGATCAGCACGTCCTGCACCGCTTTGATCCCCTTGCGCTCCTCGGCGTCGCGGCGGATCGCCTCCCGCGCCTCGGGGATCCCCTCGGAGGCGGAGTAGGAGGTCTTGTTGTCGCGCAACGCCTTGACGATCGCGTCGACGACCACCTCGGGGGTCCGGAAGTCGAACTGGCAGGGGTCGCCGATGTTGAGGCCGATGATCTTCCTGCCCAGCGCCTCGGCCTGGCGGGCGAGGGAGACGACGTCGCGCACGGCGTAGGTGACGCCGTCGATGCGCTTGGCGGTGCGGATGGGGGCGTAGGGGGCGAGGGTGGCGTTCAGGGTCATGGTCATCCCTAGAGAGCGGTCGTGCCGGGCGGCACCAGCTCGTCGATCCGCCGGGCGTCGTCGTCGGTGATCTGGACGTCGAGAGACTTCAGGCTGTCCTCCAGCTGCTCCATCGTGCGCGGGCCGATGATCACCGAGGTCACCGCCGGATGGTGGAGCGCCCACGCATTGGCGAAGCGGGCGAGGGGGACCCCCTTCGCCTCGGCCAGCGGCAGCAGCTTCTCGACGATGTCGAGCCGGCGCTGGAACTTCGGGTTGTCGAGGTCGCCGATCGAATTCGTGGAGCGCGGGCTGTCCTTCGGGTTGACGCCGTCGCGCCGGTACTTGCCGGTGAGGAACCCCCCTTCGAGCGGGCTCCAGACGATGTTGCCGATGCCGTGCTTGAGCGTCATCGGGAAGTGCTCGGCCTCCATCACCCGGCGCAGGATGCTGTAGGGGGGCTGCAGGGAGATCCAGCGCTCCCAGCCGTTCTTCTCGCTGATCGCGAGGCTGTCGGCGATCTCCCACGCCGCGAAGCGCTTCTCCCAGAAGGCGGCGCCGTCGTAGTGGTTGGTCGACAGGCCCAGGTAGCGCACCTTGCCCTGGCGCACCAGGTCGTTGAGGGTGGAGAGGGTCTCCTCGATCGGCGTCGTGGGGTCGGCGCGGTGGATCTGGTAGAGGTCGATGGCGTCGACGTCGAGGCGGCGCAGACTGTTCTCCACCTGCTCCTGGATCGCCTTGCGGGAGAGGCCGCGCTGGTTGGGCCCGGTCCCCATCGGCGCGAAGACCTTGGTGGCGAGCACCGTCCCTTCCCGCCGCCCCTTCAGCGCCTTGCCGACGATCACCTCGGACTCGCCGTCGGAGTAGACGTTGGCCGTGTCGATGAAGTTGACCCCCGAGTCGAGGGCCTTGTGGATGATGCGGATCGAGTCCTCGTGGTCGGGGTTGCCCGACTTGCCGAACATCATCGCGCCGAGGCAGATCGGCGAGACCTTCAGGCCGCTCCTGCCAAGATTTCTGTAGTCCATGCCTCGCCCCCCTTCGCTAGCGTCCGCGGGGGACGCTATCACGGGCCCAGCGCGGCCTCCACCCGGTCGATCCGCCCTTCCAGATCGCCGTGCAGCACGAGGTCGCGGCATTCGGCGGCCGGCAGCGCGGGGCTGAAGAGGTAGCCCTGGAACCTCTCGCAGCCGAGCCCCTGGAGCCAGCTCCATTGCTCCCGGGTCTCCACCCCCTCGGCGATCACGCCGATCTCCAGGCTGACGGCCAGCGCGATCACCGCCGCCACCACCTCCTCGCTGCCGTGGGCCTGGCCGATGGTGTGGACGAACGAGCGGTCGACCTTCAGGGTGTCGATGGGGAAGGTAGTGAGGTAGGAGAGCGACGAATAGCCGGTGCCGAAATCGTCGATGGCGATCCGCACCCCGAGCTCCTTCAGGCCGCGCAGCACCGCGAGCGTCGCCTCGCCGTTCTGCATGGCCAGGGTCTCGGTGATCTCCAGCACCAGGAAGCCGGGGGGGAAGCCGGTCTCGGCCAGCAGGTTGCGGATGCGTTGCAGGAGGTCCGGCTGCTGGAAGGCGCGCGGCGAGAGGTTCACCGCCAGTTGCAGCTCGACGGCGCCGTCGCGGCGCCACTCCTCGACCTCCAGGCAGGCGGTGCGCAGCACCCAGAGGTCGAGCACGGTGGCGAGGCCGGAGGCCTCGGCCAGTCCGAGGAACTCCCCCGGCGCCATCAGCCCGTGGGTGGGGTGGAACCAGCGGAGCAGCGCCTCGACCCCCTCGACGCCGCGGCGGCGCGAGTCGAGCACCGGCTGGTAGAAGAGCGTCAGACCCCCCCGGACCTGGGTCAGCTCGCGCCGCAGGTCGGCCTCCAGCGAGAGCTGCTCCAGGCTGTGCGAGTCCATCCCCGGGCCATAGACCTGATAGCCGTCGCGGCTCGTCCCCTTGGTGCGGTACATGGCGATCTCGGCGCGCTTGAGGAGGGTTTCGGCATTGGCGCCGTCCTCCGGGTAGCGGCTGACCCCGAGGCTGGCGGTCAGGTAGACCTCGCGCTCCTGGAGGGCGAAGGGGATGCGGACCACGCTCAGCAGCTTCTCGGCCACCCGGCCGACGGCGGCGTCGCTCTCGGTGGCCGGCAGGAGGACGACGAACTCGTCCGCCGCCACCCGCGCCAGCAGATCGGTGCTCCGGAGGTTGTGCCGCAGCCGGCCGGCGACCGCTTTCAGCAGCTCGTCGCCGTGCAGGTTGCCGAGCGATTCGTTGACCACCTTGAAGCGGTCGAGGTCGAGGAAGAAGACGGCGAGCCGCTCCAGCCGCGCCTCGGCGCGCTCGATCGCGCTGCGCAGGTGCTGGACGATCAGGTTGCGGTTGGGCAGGTCGGTGAGCGAGTCGTGATAGGCGAGGTAGTCGATGCGGTCCGCGGCGGCGATCACCCGCTGGCGCTCGTCCTCGAGCAGCCAGGTCACCATGCCGATCCCGATCAGCGACTGGAACAGGAAGTCGAACGGTCCCGAGTACGCGGAGTAGGCCAGCGAGCCGGTATGGGCGGCCTGGCCGGCGACGATGATCGCGTAGTGGAGCTGGTTCAGGCCGTAGAGCAGGAAGGCCGCCGCGGTCAGGGCGCGGCCGAGCCCCGAACGCCGCGCCCGGCTGCGCCAGACGCCGACGGCCGCGGCCCCGAACGCCGCGCCCAGCAGGAACGCGCGCAGCCCCACCCGCACCAGCAGCCGGACCTCGGACGAGGTGTAGAGGGTCGCCAGCACGCAGCCGGCGGCCAGCAGCAGCAGGAAACCGAGGGCGGCGCTCCGGAAGCGCTGGGAGAGCGGCCGGCCTGCCGCCGCCTCGAAGGTGCCGAAGAGCAGCCAGCCGACCTGCCAGTAGCCGGCGGTGAGCGAGACCAGGGAGATCGCCAGGCGACCGAGCGAGTCGGCCGGCATCCTCGCGCTCTCGGCCAGATACTGGGAGGCTGCGTCGGCGACCAGCCAGATACAGAAGGCCCACCAGCTCCAGGCCCAGCTTCGCAGGTAGGGGCGCTGGTAGAGGCGATGGAAGCCTACCAGCACCATCGCCAGGACGATGGCGCCGAGGGCCTGTGCGGCGTTGCTTGTGAAAACCACAAGCACCGAGCTGATCATGTGGGCGCTATCTTATGACAGTAAAGGATGGAAAAGGGAATGTCCTACCGCATCAGCCAGAACCCCAGCCCGGCCAGCAGGGCCAGCGCCAGCAGCGCCATGCCGGCATAGAGCAGGACCGGTCGCTTGGCCTCGTCTCCGGAGCGGCCGCCGCCGAGCAGCCGCGAGCCCGCCTGGGAGA
The DNA here is from genome assembly GCA_036403495.1 of Thermoanaerobaculia bacterium. Taxonomy (GTDB): domain Bacteria; phylum Acidobacteriota; class Thermoanaerobaculia; order Multivoradales; family UBA5704; genus DATARR01. Next base: position 473 of record DASWQX010001252.1, on the reverse strand, counting down.
GGCCGCGGATCTCGGTCAGCGTGCGCAGACCCAGGATCTCCTCCAGCCGCTCCAGGGCGGCCAGCAGGTCGGCGGCGCCGGCGTAGCGCTCGTCCGGCCGGCGCGCCAAGCAGCGGAGGGCCACCACGTCGATCTGCGGCGAGAGCGCCGGATCGACCTGACTGGGGAGGGCGAACCTGGGTCCCGGCGTGCGGCCGGTCACCATCTCGTGGAAGATTACCCCCGCCGAATAGAGGTCGGTCCGCGCGTCCGCCACGCCCGATCCCTCCAGGATCTCCGGCGCCAAGTAGTAGAGGGCCCCCAGGCGGATCTCCCCCGTGCCGAGGGTGGCGGTGAGGCTCGGCGCCGCCGTCTCGAAACCGGTGATCCCGAGGTCCGACAGCTTGACGGTCGTGAAGTCGGGGGAGACGAGGACGTTGCGCGGCGTCAGGCTGCGGTGGAGGAGGCCGTGCTGGTGGCCTTGAGAGAGACCG
>DASWQX010001251.1:0-5149 GCA_036403495.1 Thermoanaerobaculia bacterium | reverse complement strand
TCTGGAAGCGCTGGATGGCGCTGGTGAAATCGCCCTTGAGGAAGGCGTAGTCGCCGATGTCGAGACGCGCGGTGGCGTTGTTCGGCTCCGCCTCCAGCACCTGCCGGTAGAGCGAGCGGGCGATCTCCCACTGGTTGAGCGAGCGATGGACGTCGGCCAGCAGGTGCTTGACGGCTACGCTCTCCGGCAGCACCGCGCGCAGCAGCCCGAGGTCGGCGAACAGGCTGCCATAGAGGCGGTGCTCCTGCAGGCTCTCCATCGCCAGGGCCGGGGGCGACAGCGCCACCGCCACCCGCTGGCGCTGCAGCTCGACGAGCTGCGGGGCCGCTCCCAGCAGCAGCCAGACGGCGACCATCACCACCCGCTCGCTCGCCGAGGCATACCCCCAGAGCAGGGCCGACCAGTAGAGCGGCAGCCAGATCGCTCCATACGGGAGGGCCAGCGGCCAGAGCAGCACCACGCCGGCGAAGGCGAGGGCGACGGAGCGCGGCAGCTTGCGGCCGAAGACGTCGGCGAGGTCCTGGAACAGCACCGTCCCCTTGGTCAGCATCTGCACGGCGAAGAAGAGGCCGCCGGTGACCAGCAGGAGGACCAGGGCCCAGAACAGGAGGTCCTGAAACCAGAGGTAGCTCTCCAGGGGGTGGTTGAACAGCCGGGGATAGGCCCGCAGGCGGGCGGCGGCGGCGCCCAGGAAGTCCCCTTGCAGGCGGTCCACGGTCGACTCGGCGAAGGCGGTCTCGGGGCGGCCCGGATCGAACCGCTCGGCGGCGTCGAGGGCCCAGTGGGCGCGGGGAAAGTCGTTCTGCCGCGCCGCCGCGACCGCCCGCGCGATCGCGCCGCCGGCGAGGTCGGGCAGCCGGCTCACCCCGAGCTGATGGGCGATCTCCAGCAGGCTGCCGACCGCCCGGTCCGCCTGCTCGCGGTTGGTCTGGACGGACCACTCCAGCCACTGCTCCTCGATCTGCTTGAGCGTCTGCCGCACCTGCGGGGTCATCTCGACCCCGGTGACCTGCGGCGACGACACCGCCTGCCCGGCCGCCCCGCGGGGGGCGAACAGGACGACGGCCAGCGCGAGGGCGATCAGCCCCGCGCGGCCCACTTTCACCAAGCGTCTAACCCCTCTTTTGCACATAGCGGACCCGGAGACGATACAGCAGGTCCTCTAGAAATGCGCGCTCCTGGGGGTCGAGATTCCCCGCGGTCTTCTGCCGCAGGACGTCGAGCAGGTCGATGTGCAGGCGGGCCATCTCCAGGTCGGTCGCCACCTGGCCGTCCGGCAACCGGGCGTCGCCGAGATAGATCGGCACCGGCTCGGCCATCATCGCCACCAGATCGTAGAAGCCCGGCCCCTCCATCTCGGGCGGGGTGGCGGGGAGGTCGAGCGGCGTGCGCTCGGGCTCGGCCGGCCAGCGCGGCGTCTCATAGGGCTCCGGCGCGCGCGCCGGAGGTGGGGGCGGAGCGGCCTGACGGGACGCCGGCTCGGGCGGCGGTGGCGCGGCCTCCGCCGCGGCCGGCGCGGTCGATTTTTCGTCGAGGAACCGGTACTCTTCCTTCAGGTTACCCTCGGCGGTGAACATCCGCTTGTCGGTGACCTTGATCTCTCTCTTCTCGTTCGGCACGTCGACCCCCATGGCTGAAAGACCAGACCTCCAGAAGCTCGTCGACCTCGTCGAGCGCCTGCGCGCGCCGGACGGCTGCCCCTGGGACCGCGAGCAGAGCCTGCCGGACGTTCGCGCCTACCTGCTGGAGGAGGCGCACGAGCTGGCCGGCGCCATCGACGGCCTCGGCGGCAACCAGAACGGCGGCGATGGCAACTGGAGCGAGCTGGCCGAGGAGCTGGGCGACCTGCTCTTCCAGGTCGCCTTCATCGGCCGTCTCGCCGAGGAGGCCGGCGCCTTCAGACTCTCACAGGTGGTCGATGGCGTCCACCGTAAAATGGTGGAGCGCCACCCGCACGTCTTCGGTGACGAGGTGCTGGCCGACGCCGAGGCGGTCCGCCAGGCCTGGGAGCGCCGGAAGCTCCAGAAGGAGCCGAAACGGGAGTCGCTCTTCTCCGGCGTACCGGCCTCGCTCCCCGCCCTGCTCGGCGCCTACCGCCTGACCCAGAAGGCGGCCGGCGTCGGCTTCGACTGGCCGGACGCCGCGCCGGTGCTCGACAAGGTCGAGGAGGAGATCGCCGAGGTGCGGCAAGCGCTCGCCGGCGGCCAGAAAGAGGCCGTGCGCGAAGAGGTCGGGGATCTCCTGTTCACCCTCGCCAACCTCGCCCGCAAGCTCGACGTCGATCCGGAAGCCGCCCTCGCCGGCACCAACCGCAAGTTCCGCCGCCGCTTCGCGAAGATCGAAGAGGGCTTGGCGGCGAAAGGCAAGACCGCCGCCGAGGCGACGCTGGAGGAGATGGACGCGCTCTGGGAGGCGGCGAAGGTAGAAGTCAGTCGAGAATGAGGATGCCGGCTTTCTCGGCCGCCTCCTGGACGGCGTCGAAGCCGGGGGAGACGTAGAGCGCCACCGGGTGGCTGGCGATCCGCAGCTCGCGCCGCGGCACCCGGTCGCCGAACAGGACCAGGGCGTGAGCGGCGTCGTTCTGCCGCGAGACCCAGACCAACCCGTCGAGATTCGCGCCGCAGGAGTGCAGGGCGCGTGCCCAGGCGGCGGTCGCCGTGTACTCCTCCGCGCCGCACTCGATCAGCTCTTGCCGGCTCACCCCGATGCGGGACAGACCGTGGCCAAAGAGCTGTGCCAGCTTCAGGTCGCGGTCACAGACGAGCGTCGAGACGACCAGCGACTCCAGCTCGAATTTCTCTACCCATTTCCCGGGACCCCGGATCGGCACGTCATGAAAGAAGGTCTCCGAGAGCGCGCCGTCGAAGTCGGAGGAGGCATAGAGGACGGGCACCAACTGGCGGTGAGCCTCCTCAAAAGGGTGAAATCGCCCCAGGCCCACTCCGGGATTGAACTCGGTGGCGCCGAAGCGCACATCGTGGCAGCGGACGAGGGGACGCCCTTCATCCCACGTCAGGAGAATTGGATCGAGCGCCTGGGGACCGGGGGGAGTGGGAACCCTAAAAGACAAGAGGCCCGGCCTTGAGCTCCGCCACTGCGATCACCCGGCCGGGCTCGGACGCGAGCAGATCGACCGGGCGGCGGTCGCCGAGCGTTCCATATCGGCCGGTAAACCAGAGGGCCAGGCCCCAGTCCGACAGCCTGGTTCCCAGCGCCCTCAGAGCCCCGGCGACCGCCGTGCAAGGTTGCCCCTCGTCGTCGAACTGAAAGGCCGGATAGAAGATCGATCCCTGATGTGGCACCGAGAAGATACGCCCCTCCTGCTTCCAGCGATTGGCCAGCGCGGCCTTGTTCTTCGCCCGCGATCCGGCCCGAGCCGCGACCTCGGAGCTGTTCAGGAGACCGAATTCCGCGATCAGCTCCTCCCGGGCGGCCGCGTTCCGGCGGGCCTGGAGGACTGCCGGAGGCGTGGGCACCGGCGTCTCGGGAAGCATGGCCTCGATCAACCGCTCGGTGTCGTGCCGCTGACGGACGAGGCTCTCGATCATCGCGGAACAGGCCAGAGCCAGACGGCTCGCTTCCGCGAGATCCAGCCGCGCCGGCCGATCCTCCGGAGAGAAGAGATCCGAGTCCTCGAAGCCTCGCCGCGCTTCGAGCTCTTCGCCCCTCTCGACCAGCTCGAGAAAGAGCTCACCCCCGCCTTCCTGCTGCGCCTTGGCCAGAGCGCCAAGACCGGCGAGCCAGATCCGGTGGAGAGAAGGGGACGGAGTGTGAGGCAGGCGACCGGGTCTCTGTTCCATGAGAGCCATGATAACAGAGAGACTGATCCCTTTCATCACTTCTCCGACGATTTCTCCAGCGCCCTTTCCAGATATGGCAGCACGTTCCTCGCCACGATCTCCTGCCCCTCGGCCGTGGGGTGGATGCCGTCGGCCTGGTTGAGATTGCGGATGCCGCCCACCTTGTCGAGCAGGAAGGGGACCAGCGGCACGTCGAGCTCCTTGGCGAGCTTCGGGTAGAGGGCGGTGAACTGGCCGGCGTAGGGGCCGTAGTTGGGGGGGAGGCGCATGCCGAGCAGCAGGACGCGGGCGCCGGCGGTCCGCGAGCGCTGGATGATCTGGCGCAGGTTGGCCTCGACTTCGGCGAGCGGCTGCCCGCGCAGGCCGTCGTTCGCCCCCAGCCCCACGACCACCAGGGCGGGGTGCTGGCGGAGCAGCCAGCCGATCCGGGCGAGGCCGCCGGCCGTGGTGTCGCCGCTGACCCCGGCGTTGATCACCCGCGCCGGCACTCCATCCTTGCGCAGATCGCGGTCGAGGAGGGCGGGATAGGCCTGGTTCTCGTCGAGCCCCAGGCCGGCCGTCAGACTGTCGCCGAGGAAGACGACCAGCGGCGCGGCCGGTGCCGACACCGGTACTGGAGCGGGCTTGGCGGCAGGAATGGAAACGGGAACCGCCCTGCGATCCGCCGCGGAATCCGGCGCCTCGCACCCCCCCAGCACGGGGAGGACGGCGGGAATAAGCAGTAGCAGAGCGTGAGTTGCGAGCTTTCGCCACATAGAACCTTCCTCTCTCTCGTCCACTCAGAAAAACCGGAAAGCCTCCCGCAAATTTCCTTATGAATCGTCCTCATGAATAAGCCTCGTATAGAACTCCGCGAGCTCACCCGCAAGCTCCCCTCGGGGGGCCGGGAGCTGACGATCCTCGACCATGTCGACCTCGCGATCGAGCCCGGCGAGTTCGTCGCCGTCCTCGGCCCCTCGGGGAGTGGCAAGTCGACGCTGCTCGCCCTGATGGCCGGCCTCGACCGCCCGACGTCGGGCGAGGTCCTGATCGACGGCGCCCCTATCCAGGCGATGTCGGAGGACGGCCTCGCCCTGCTCCGCCGCAAGAAGATCGGCTTCGTCTTCCAGAGCTTCCAGTTGCTATCGAACCTCACCGCGCGCGAGAACGTGTTGCTGCCGATCGAGCTGCTCGGCCTCTCCAACCCCTTCGGCCGCGTCGACGAGCTGCTGGCCGCAGTGGGGCTGGCCGAGCGCGGCCACCACTATCCGAGCCAGCTCTCGGGGGGCGAGCAGCAGCGGATCGCCCTCGCCCGCGCCTTCGCGGCCCGGCCGCCGATCCTGCTCGCCGACGAGCCCACCGGCAACCTC
>DASWQX010001250.1:0-3640 GCA_036403495.1 Thermoanaerobaculia bacterium | reverse complement strand
TCACCATCATCCCCCGCGGCCGGGCGCTCGGCCTCACCATGCAGCTCCCGACCGAGGACAAGTACACCTACAAGAAGAACTACGTCGAGGCGCAGATCGCCATCCTGATGGGCGGCCGGGTCGCCGAGGAGCTGACTCAGGACGACATCACCACCGGCGCCGGCAACGACATCGAGCGCGCCACCGAGATGGCCCGCCGGATGGTCTGCGAATGGGGCATGTCCGAGCTTGGGCCCCTCGCCTACGGCAGCAAGGACGAGCCGGTCTTCCTCGGCCGCGAGTTCGCCCAGCGGGCCGACTACAGCCAGGACACCGCGATCCGCATCGACCACGAGGTCACCCGCATCGTGCAGAGCGGCTACGAGCGAGCCCGGGCGGTCCTCACCCGCTACCGGGAGGTCCTCGACCGCATCGCCCGCGACCTGCTGGAGCGCGAAACCCTCGACGGCGAAGAGGTCTACAACACCATCCGCGAGCTGACCGGCCTGGAGCCGCCGCCCCACCGCGACGCGCCTCCGGGAGAGGGGCTCGTCATCGGCGGCCAGCAGGTGCCGGAGGTCGAGGTCTCGAACGTCGGCCGCGGCGACGGCATCCACGGCGGCGACGCCACCAAGGGGGATGTCCACGTCGAGGTCCGCGACGAGGCCGAGGCCCAGGCCGAGGCGGAAATCGCCGGCGCCACCCGCCGCACGGTCCAGCCGGTGGCCCAGCCCGGGAAGTCGACGTAAAGGCGCCCCTCACTCCCCCGGCCCCTCTCTCCCAGCCCTCCGCCCCCCAACCGGGAGAGAGGGGAGAAAGGCGAGGGGCACGGGGATCGTCTCTTTTTCCGAGGCGGGCTGGGAGAGGAGGGCCGGGGTGGTGAGGGGCCTTCCTCCCGCGATAGACTTGGCCACTCGGGCGCCCCCCTCGCCCCCGCCCCCTGGATGGAGACCGCGACCCTCACCGACACCGCCCGGACCTGGACCCTGCGGCTGCCCCGCGGCCGCTCGCTCGCGTTGGGCGAGCGCACACGGGTGATGGGCGTCCTCAACCTCACTCCCGATTCCTTCAGCGACGGCGGAAGCTGGCTCGATCCAGACCGCGCCGTGGAGCACGGCCTGCGCATGCTGACCGAGGGAGCCGACCTGATCGATCTCGGCGCGGAATCGACGCGGCCGGGCGGCGGCGTCTACGGCGAGGGCGCCCGCGCGGTCGCCGCCGAGGAGGAGAGCGCCCGCCTGCTCCCCGTGCTCACCGCCCTGCGCGCCGCCACCGACGCGCCGCTCTCGGTCGACACCCGCAAGGGCGAGGTGGCGGCCCGCGCGCTGGCGGCCGGCGCCGACCTGATCAACGACGTCACCGGCCTCTCCGATCCCCGCCTCGGCGAGGCCGTGGCCGCCGCCGGCTGCCCGCTGGTGCTGATGCACAGCCGCGGCGAGCTCGCCACCATGCAGCGGGGGATCCGCTTCGACGACCTGCTCGGAGAGGTGTGCGCCGAGCTGGCGGAGGCCATGGCCCGCGCGGAGGCGGCCGGCGTCGACGCCGCGCAGCTCGTGCTCGATCCCGGCATCGGCTTCGGCAAGACCTGGGAGCAGAACCCGGAGCTGATCCGCCGACTGGATGAGCTGAATGCCCTCGGCCGCCCGCTCCTCCTCGGCGCCAGCCGCAAGAGCTTCCTCGCCCGCGTTGCGGCACGCGCGGGAACCCCCGACGCGACCCCCGAGCGGCGCCTGGGCGGCAGCCTCGCCGCCGTGGCCTGGGCCGCCGCCCGCGGCACCGCCCTGGTGCGCGTGCACGACGTGGCGGAAACCGTGCAGCTCCTCGACGTCTGGTACGCCATCGCCGGGCGCCCCGCCCAGCGGGAGACCGGCGCCTGATGCTCCGCTTCCTCGAGATCCTCACCTGGCGCGACGCCGTCGACGTGCTGGCGGTGGCGATCATCATCTACAACCTGCTGCTGCTGATCCGCGGCACCCGCGCGGTGCAGATGGTGCTCGGCCTGCTGTTCATCGGCCTCGTCTACTACACGGCCGTGCTCGCCGAGCTGCCGACCTTGCAGCGAATCCTCGAGAACCTGCTGATCGTCCTCCCCTTCGCCGTCATCGTGCTCTTCCAGCAGGAGATCCGCCGCGCGCTCGCCGACTTCGGGCGCAATCCGCTCTGGGGGCTCGCCAAGCAGCAGAAGGTGGTGGCCTCGTTCCCCGAGATCGTGCTCGCGGCGACCACCCTCTCGACCCGCCGGATCGGCGCCCTGATCGTCATCGAGCGCCTGCACGGCCTGCGCAACTACATCGAGAACGGCATCCTCGTCGACGCCGTGGTCTCCTACGACCTGCTGATCAATCTCTTCCAGCCCGATACGCCGATGCACGACGGCGCGGTGATCGTGCAGGACGACCGGATCGCCGCCGCGGGGTGCTTCCTTCCGCTGACCTCCAACCCGGAGCTCTCCAAGGAGTACGGCACCCGCCACCGCTCGGCCGTCGGCATCACCGAGGAGACCGACGCGGTGGCCGTGGTGGTCTCCGAGGAGACCGGCACGATCTCGCTGGCGTTCAACGGCAAGCTCACCACGGACCTCGACAGCAACAGCCTGCGCAACGCCCTCCACCGCTATCTGGTGGCCGACCTCTATCCGCAGGGGGGGCGCCGGTGAACGAGTGGGCGCGCACCTGGGGCTTGCGGCTGCTGGCGCTCGGCATTGCCACCGGCATCTGGTTCAATGCCTCGGTCGAGGACCGTCTGGTCTCCAGCGAGAAGGTGGTGGAGGCGGCGGTGAGCTACAACCGCCCGCGCGGCTTCATGGTGATCAACCCGGTGCCGAACGTGAACGTGCGGCTGAGCGGCAGCAAGAAAGCGATCCGCCAGCTCATCCCCTACATGGTGAGCGTGCAGGTGGAGCTCTCGCAGCGCCAGGTGGGGCTGGTCACCGTGCCGCTGACGCCCGAGAACGTGCTGCTGCCCGACGGCCTGGAGGTGGTCTCGATCGAGCCCAACGCCGTGCAGCTCGACCTCGAGCGCGAGGTCACACAGCGGCTGCCGGTGTTCCCCAAGCTGGTGGGCGAGCCGGCCGCCGGCTCGACGGTCGGCGAGCCCGAGGTGTTCCCCAACCAGGTGCTGGTGACTGGCCCCGAGCCGATGCTCGCGCGCATCGATTCGCTGTCGACCCGGCCGCTCAGCCTGGACGGCCACGCCCTCACCTTCGACGAGACGGTGGCGGTGATACCCCCCAACCCGCTGATCCAGATCGTCCAGCCCACCCAGGTGACCGTCCATGTCCCGATGCAGCAGCCGAGCGTGGGACCGGCACCCGCGAAACCCCGTAAAGAGAAGAGAAAAGGAACGCCTTGAGCCAAGATTCGCCCCGCCTGTTCGGAACCGACGGCATCCGCGGCCACTTCGGCGAGCCGCCGCTCGACCGCGCCACGGTCGGCGCCCTCGCCATCCATCTCGCCGCGGCCCTGCGCGCGCGCGGCAACGGCACGCCCCCGCGGGTGGTGCTCGGCGGCGACACCCGCGAGAGCACCCCCGAGATCTGCCGCTGGCTGGCCGCCGGCCTGCTCGCCGGGGGGGTCGAGGTGCGCTACGCGGGGGTGATCCCCACGCCCGGCGTGGCCTACCTCGCCCGCGAGACCGGCGCCGACGCCGGGGTGGTCGTCTC
>DASWQX010001249.1:0-3164 GCA_036403495.1 Thermoanaerobaculia bacterium | reverse complement strand
GCCCCCACGCTTGGGGGCGATCCCCCCTCGCTTGGGATCGAGGCGCCCCTCGCCGGGGGGCTCTCTCCCCACGCTTGGGACCGTCGCCCCCTCGCCAGGGATCGACCCGCCCTCGCCAGGGGGCATCGCCCCCAAGCGAGGGGGGAACCGCCCCCCGCGCCGGCGCTCCACCCCGATCGAAGGCGGAAAGCTCCTGAAGCCAGGACGGAGAGCCTCCTCGCCTGGGGCGATCCGCCAGAGTGCTGGGCGGAGAGGCAGAGGTCGTCCCCCGACCGTCCGCCGAACCGACTCCATCCAGCGGGACGAAACCAGAAAAGAGCGGCCGGCCGCCTGATCTTCGATGCCGCGCCTCAAATTAATCAGATCGAGGGATTTGCTGTCAACCCCTGGGGCGTTCTCTCAGACCAACCCGGCCAGCTCCTCCAGGCAGCGCTCGATCTCGTCGGCCGTGTTGTAGAAGTGGGGGGCGATCCGCAGGCGGCCGGCGCGGGCGGCGACCACGACGCCGCGCTCGTTGAGCCGCTTGACCAGCTCCTCCGCGGAGCGGCCGGCGGGGACGGCGGTCACGATCCCCGAGGTCTCCCCCCGGCGGTGGGAGCTGACCACGGCGAAACCGAGGTCGGCGAGGCCGCGGGCGGCGCGGTTGGCGAGCGCCAGCACCCGCGGCTCGATCTCCTCGGCGCCGACGGCGAGCAGGATCTCCAGCGAGCCCCCGAGGGCCAGGATGCCGTAGACGTTGAAGGTGCCGCTCTCGAACCGCCTCGCCCCCTCGTTCCAAGTGAAGTCGAAGTCCGTCCACTGGAAGGGGTCGCGCATCGAGCGCCAGCCGGAACGCACCGGCCGCAGGCGCTCGACCACGCGGTCGGAGACGTAGAGCAGCGCGATCCCCTCCGGCCCCAGGAGCCATTTGTGCGCCGAGGCCGCGGCGACATCGATGAAATCGGCCTCGACGTCGAGCGGCAGCGCGCCCAGCCCCTGGATGACGTCGACCACGAAGAGGATGCCGAGCTCGCGGCAGGCGCGGCCCAGGCGCGCGAGGTCGGCGCGGAAGCCGCTCGCGTACTGCACCCAGGAGAGCGCGAGCATGCGGGTGCGCGAGTCGATCAGGGAGAAGAGCTCCTCGGGGTCGATCCGGCCGTCGCGCTCCTGCGCCCGCCGGTACTCGACGCCGCGCGCGGCGAGGCTCATCCAGGGATAGACGTTCGAGGGGAACTCCAGCGCCGCTCCCACCACGTTGTCCCCCGGCTTCCAGTCGAGCCCCTCGGCGGCCAGGGAGAGCGCGGTGGAGGTGTTCTCGACGAAGGCGACCTCGCGCGTCTGGCGGGCGCCGAGCAGGCGGGCGGCGAGGCCCCGCACCCGCTCGACCTCCTCCATGCGGTCGGCCCAGAGGCGGTCGCCCGAGCGGGAGACGGTCTCGGCCAGCATCGACATCCGCTCGGCGGCGCGCCGGGAGAGCGGTCCGGTCCCGGCGTGGTTCAGGTAGGCGCACTCCCGGGTGATCGGAAATTCCTGGTCGCGGAGGCGGAGGAGGTCGAGGGTTCGGATCATGAGGTTTCCTCCCGCAGAGGGGTCTCGCCTGCCGCGCGCCATTCGAGCAGCGCCAGGGCCGGCAGGCCGACCGCCAGCACGCCGGCGTAGTGGAGCCCCCGATAGAGCAGGGTGCCCGCCGCCGCCGTCACCTCGTCCACGCCGAGAAGCTTGAAGGAGGCCATCATAGCGATTTCCGTGGTGCCGACGCCGCCGGGCGAGCCGGAGAGGGTGCCGACGGCGGTCCCCAGGGTCATCGCGGCCAGCGCGGCGAACGGCCCCACCGGCGCGCCGATGGCCAGGAACATCGCCCACAGGCCGGCGGCGTTGACGAGGAAATAGAGGACGCCGATGGCCACGGCCTGGAAGCGCAGCCGGCTCACGCCCAGCAGCCGTACGAAGATGCCCACCGCCTCGTGGCCGTGGGCGAAGAGCCGCTGCAGCTTCCCCTCGGTCCGCTCGGCCCGGCGGGCGAGGAAACGGACGATCGGGTTCTCCTCGCCATGCCTTGCCCGGCCGCTCCAGACGGCGAGCCCGGCGAGGGCGGCGACCAGGGCCGCCGTCAGCAGGAACCCCCACGCCGGCTGGTGGATGGCGAAGGCGGTCGCGATCAGGACGATCCAGGTGCAGACGCTCATCACGCTGTGGTGGGCGACCTGGTCGTAGAGGACGACGCCGTAGAGGAGGCTGAACGGCCGCCCCTGGGCGCGCGCGAAGTAGCGGGCGCGCATCATGCCGCCGAGCAGCCGGGCCGTCGGCGTGATCAGGTTGAGCGCCGCCGAGGCCAGCAGGACGAAGAAGCCGAGCACCGGCCCCAGCCGCCGGCCCAGGACGTGCTTCACCGCCAGTTGATAGCGCCAATCCCAGATGAAGTAGCGGCCGAGGAGGAGCGCCGTGCCGAGCACCACGTAGGGCGCCCGCGCTCCCGCCACCCGCTCGGCGAGCCTGGACCACTCGAAGTCCGAGTGGGTGAAGAAGCGCCAGGTGAACCAGGCCGCCAGCAGGACGACCGCACCTTTCAGCAGGCGCAGGCCCCAGACGCGGACGGGGGGTTCCTGGACGGTCTCTTCAGCGTTCATGGCATTTCTCGGGATCGGCCGGGGGGCCGCTTAGGATAGCGCACGGGATAGGATGGCGGGCGAGAGGAGAACCAATGTCCGACGCCAAGATCACCGTGTTGAAGAACGGCCCCTTCCGCCTCGAAGGGGAGAACCTCCAGATCCTCGATCCCACCGGCACCGCCTTCGGCCTCGGCGGGCGCACCGTCGTCTCGCTCTGCCGCTGCGGCATGTCCGCCAACAAGCCTTTCTGCGACGGCAGCCACAACCATCACGGCTTCGCGGACGAGCCGGTGGCCCGGGATCTGCCGCCGAAGAAGGCGTAGACCCTTCGAATTCACCGTCCGTGAGATCAGCGTCCCCGCCCGGGCGCCGCCCGCAGGGCGGAATTTACCCAGCCTGGGGTGTCAACCCCAGGATCGGGACCGCAAACCACCTTCCTGAGCCCCATAGGGCCGGCACCTCGAAGGAGCTTCGAATCGGCGGAACCTGTCGGCCCTGTGGGGCTTGGGGGGTGGGGTGCCCTCTCCCCCTGGGGTTGACACCCCAGGCTGGGTAACTTCCGCCCTGCGGGCGGCG
>DASWQX010001248.1:0-4529 GCA_036403495.1 Thermoanaerobaculia bacterium | reverse complement strand
CGCCCACCCCGTGCAGCAGGAACCAGGGAGCACCGGTCTGGTCGTAGGTGGGGTCCGCCGTCGAGGCGGTTGGCGCCGAGAGGGACTCGCCCAGGGGCTCCCACACACCCGCGTTCCAGCGCACCGGCTGCAGGCACGACGGTCCACAGGGCTTGACGGCCAGCACCGGGCCCGGCCCCACGGAGCCGCCGTAGCGCCCCTTGGCGTCGTCCGGCCAGGCGTGCGCCTCGCGGCCGTCGCCGGAGAGCTCGACGATCCAACCCGTCTGGTCGTCGCGGAGCGGCGGAACGGAAAACAGGGTCCGCCCGGTCGAGGTATCCATGCCGATCAGCGTCAGCGCCGTCGAGCCGTCGCAGATCGGCGGCGTGGCGCTCGCCGGCGGCGCTCCCAGAGAGAGCGCGAGGACGGCCGGCGCGAAGCCGGCCGTCGCAGAACGAAGAAATCGGCGAGCGTTCATCGGGTCCCTCCCAGGGGAAGTCTAGAGCTCGGCCGCGCGCCGGCGGACCGTCCGCACCCAGTGCTTGCTGCCGATCCCCTTCATCCGGCCGATGCGCTCCTCGGCGAGACGGTCGGCGGCCAGGTAGGTGGGGATCGACTGCGCGCGCGAGATCTCGAACAGGCGCGCCATGTTGCCGAAGATGCCGCGGGCCATCCGCATCGCGACCTCGCGGTTGTATCCCACCAGCTCGTTGTAGACGTTGATCAGGCCGCCGGCGTTGATCACGTAGTCCGGCGCGTAGAGGATCCCGCGGTCGTGCAGCTCCTGGCCGTGGCGGTCCTCCTTGAGCTGGTTGTTGGCGGCGCCGGCCACGATCCGGCAGCGGAGCTTGGGGATCGAGTCGTCGTTGATCACCGCCCCGAGCGCGCAGGGGGCCACGACGTCGCACTCGACCTCCAGGATCTCGTTGAGCGGAACGATCTCGACGCCGAGCTCCTCGTGGGCCCGCGCGTTCGTCTCCGGATCGATATCGGTGCCGAACACCTTGGCCCCCTCGTCGCGCAGGAACCGCGCCAGGTTGAAGCCGACGCTGCCGAGCCCCTGGATGGCCACCGACTGCCCCTTGAGCGAGTCGCTGCCGAGGTGCTGCACGGCGGCCTTGATCCCCTGCAGGGTGCCGAAGGCGGTCACCGGCGAGGGGTCGCCGCCGCCGCCGGACTCGGGCGGCAGGCCGGTGACCCAGCGGGTCTCGTGGTGGACGATCTCCATGTCCTCGGTGCCGGTGCCGATGTCCTCGGCGGTGATGTAGAGCCCGTTGAGCGAATCCACGTAGCGGCCGAAGGCCCGGAACAGCGCCTCGGTCTTATCCTTCTTGGCGTCGGCGATGATCACCGCCTTGCCGCCGCCGAGGTTGAGGCCGGCCGCCGCCGCCTTGTAGGTCATGCCGCGCGAGAGGCGGAGGACGTCGAGCATCGCCTCCTCGGTGCTGGCGTAGGGCCACATCCGGCAGCCGCCGAGGCCCGGGCCGAGGACGGTCGAATGAACCGCGATGATGGCCTGCAGGCCGACCTCCGGGTTGGAGCAGAAGAGCACCCGCTCGTGCCCCATCTCCACCATTTGCTGGAAGAAATCCATCGAAATCAATCCCTTTCTGTCGGGGAGGAACCCTGGAGAGGGGTCCGGATCAGGTGAAATCCAGCTCCCGCTGAAGAAGCCTGGAAAAACGGCGGTAGTCTACTCGATGGCGGGGCCGGGAAGAAGGGCGGAGAGCCCCTCGGAGAGGAGCCCCTGAGACCGCCGGCGTCCCCGCCGGCCCTCGAACCGGCTTTTTTGCTTCAGAGCGCTCCCAGCGCCTCCAGCACGGCCTCGTCGTGGCCGTCCACGTTGACCTTCTTCCAGACCTTGCGGACCTTGCCGTCGCGGTCGATCACGAAGGTCGACCGCTGGATGCCCATCGAGGTCTTGCCGTAGTTCGTCTTCTCCCGCCAGGCGCCATAGCGCTCGGCCACCTGATGGCCGGCGTCGGCGAGGAGAGGGAAGTTGAGGCTGTACTTGTCACGGAACTTGCCGTGGCTGGCGACGTCGTCGGGGGAGACCCCGAGCACCACCGCCCCCTTGGCCTGCAGCTCCGGGGTGCGGTCGCGAAACGCGCACGCCTCCTTGGTGCAGCCGGGCGTGTCGTCTTTCGGATAGAAATAGAGCACCACGGGCTTGCCGCGGAGATCGGACAGCTTGACCTGCTTGCCGTCGTCGGCGGGCAGGGTGAAATCCGGGGCGGTCTCGCCCTCTTCGACCCAGTCGGACATCGGGGACTCTCCTTCTGACGTGAAAAGTCGCGGCGCGGTGGAACGCGCGGCGGGAGGGAGTCTACAAGATCCTGAGTGGATCTTTGGATTCTGTCTGCGTCCTCAATCCCGGTCCTCAATCAGCAGCTCCGCGACCGTCTTCGGACCTCGGACGGAAGCGCGAGGGCCATCGGCTGGGGGTTTGCGGCCGCTCCACAAGAAAACCCCTGCCGCGATGAGGAGCAGAATCTTCTCGTCGACTGGGACTTCCGGCAGCTCAACAGGAACGACTCGCGCGACGGGTACACCTCGCTTCGTGACGACGAGCGTGTCTCCCTTCTTGAGCTCACCAAGGTGGGAGCTGAGACGCTTCTGAAGATCTCGGATACCGACTTTTTTGATGTCCATAGTTGTCTCTCTCAGAGATTACATGCGAGAAGAGACTATGCCTTCCGCATCCGGAACGCCACCCCGTCCCAGACCTTGAACGGCTGCGCTCCGTTCATCACCACGATGAAGCCCGCCGCCCGGCTGAGCTTGCGGACCTCGGCGCGGTCGGCCTCGGTGGTGTCCCGGTAGGAGAAGTGGAGGATGACGAATTCGCCGCCGTCGCGGAGCACCCGCGCCGCTTCGTGGAAATGGGCCTCGACGATCGCGGGTCCCGCCTGGTGGACGTAGGGGAACGAGTCGACCGCGTAGACGAGATCGAAGCGCTCCGCCGGGAAGTCCGCGAGGTCCCGGCCGGAGGTGACCGCGAAGGAGACGTTGGGGAGGCCGGTGCAGCGGCGGCGGGAGACCTCGATCATCTTCGGCGAGATGTCGATCCCGTGGGCCTCGGCTACGTGCGGGGAGAGGGCCGCCTGCATGCGGCCGATGCCGCAGCCGATCTCCAGCGTCGTCCGCTCGGGGCCGAGGAGCCCCCACTCCCGGAAGCGGTCGACGACCTCCGCGGCGGTCTGCGCGAGGATTCCGGAATCCCCCAGCGAGTAGGCGGCGACGCTCGCCTCCTCGTTGCGGGCGACGGAGCGGTCGAAGAAGCGGCGGAACCTGGCGAGGACCTCCTCCGGCGGACCGGACATCGCCGGGTCGGGGTGCTCGCGCAGCATCTCCGCCACCCGCTCGCACCCCTCCCGGTGGTCGTGGAAGAGGACGGCCATCTCCCGCAGACGGGGGTCGAGGGGGCGCCCCCAGCGCCGCGACACCGAGGCGATGAGGTCCTCGGTCTCCGCCGCGCCGCCCATCGCGAGGAGGAGGCGGGAGAGGGCGATGACGGGGGAGATCTCGTCCGTCAGGAGGTCGAGCAGCACCTCGCGGGCGATTTCCGGCTCGACGTCTCCGAGCCGGGTGTTGATCTCCTTCCAGTCCAGGGCTGAGGCGTTCACGTTTTTCATGGCTTTCTCATTGTTCGGGCGCCTGGATCTCCTGGCAAGCTCCTGTTTCAGCCTAAAATTCCCTAAAACAATGTTTGGCGGCTTCGAACAATGTTTGAGCCGCTAGAACATTGTTTCAGGCTCCCAAACAATGAAAAAAGCTCACAAACATTGTTTTTTGCTCCCAAACATTGTTTGAGACGGCCAAACAATGTTTAAGCCGGCCAAACAATGTTTGAGGCGCACGAACATTGTTTTGCAGCTTATGCTAGCCGGATGACCGCCGACCTCCTCAAAGCGTGGGCGCTGGAAGCCGGCTTCGACCGCGCCGGGATCGCCCGGCTCGACCCCCTGGAGCACGGCGAGGCGCTGGTGCGCTGGCTCGACCGCGGGGATCAGGCGGGGATGGAGTACCTGGGACGGCGGCTGGAGGCGCGGCTCGACCCCTCCCAGGTCTTTGCCGGCGCGCGGAGCGTGCTCTGCGTGGCTCTCCAGTACCATCCTTTAGATAGGGAAGCCGGCGAGCGGCAGCCGGAGCCGTCCGGGGACCTCTGGCGGCGGGTGGCCCGGTACGCCCGGGGGCGGGACTACCACGAGGTGATGGGCGAGCGGCTCCGGACCCTCGACGAGCGCGTCCGCTCGGCGTTCCCCGGCTGCGAGACGCGGCGCTACGTGGACACCGGGCCGGTCCTCGAACGGGAGCTGGCGGCGCGGGCGGGGATGGGGGCGGTGGGGAAGAATACGATGCTGCTCCACCCGGAGGGGGGATCGTGGTTCCTTCTCGGCGAGCTGTTCCTGAGCCTCGACGTCGATCCTGGTCCCGTCCGGCCGCTCGAAGACCTCTGCGGGAGCTGCACCCTCTGCCTGGACGCTTGCCCGACCGGCGCGCTCGCCGAGCCCTACCGGCTGGACGCCAACCGCTGCATCTCCTACTGG
>DASWQX010001247.1:0-7145 GCA_036403495.1 Thermoanaerobaculia bacterium | reverse complement strand
GTGCTAACTATGCCGGCACCGATCTCATCGAGAGGAGCGTGGTGGGCTGTTTTCCTGGCGGAGCGAGTCCCTATGGCATTGAAGAGCTGAGCGGCAACGTCTTTGAGTGGACGCGGAGTCTTTATGCTAATTATCCTTACGAACCTGTTGCCGCCAGGGAGGATCTAGAAGCATCATCGAAAGTCCTCCGTGTGTTGCGGGGCTGCGCGTTCAACACCTACTCCTGGTACGGCCGCTGCGCGTGCCGCAATAGGGTCGACCCGGACCTCCGGAACGACCTCATTGGATTCCGGGTTGTGCTGTCCCCAACCCCCCTCTGAGCTCTGTTTCTCCGCTCTTTGGATCTCTGGGTGCTCGAAAAGGCATCCATGCCCCCCAATGTAGAGACGCCCCGTGGGGCGTCTCCACGACGGAGAGGACCGGTTCGCACACCACAGCGCGCCCGTCGGGGTCGGACTGGGAGGTCGTAGCCGGATTCGCCGCCTCGGAGACGCCCCACGGGTCGTCTCTACATTGGGGAGGCAATCTGACAGACTTACCTCCACCATGCCACGCACCAGCATCGGAGTGACCGTCGGCGATTGGGACAAGCTCACCCATTCCGTCACCGAGGAGACAACCGGCGACGCGCCGGCGTTGCGGCTCCTGCACGAGAAGCTCCAGGCCTTCCTCACGGAGTTTCAGCAGCTTGCCCAGGAGCAGAGCTTCCATGCCGCCCGCAAGCAGGAGGCGACGCGCAGAATCAACGAGATCCTGGAGGAGGGGCGCAAGACGGCGTCCGCCCTGAAGATGGGTCTCAAGCTCCAGCACGGCAACCGGAGCGAGACACTGGTCAAGTACGGCATCCAGCCGCTCCGGCCAAAGAAGCGGAAGAAGAAGACTGAGTCCCCCGCGGACGGCGAAGCTTCCTCGTAGACATCCCTTCCTTCCCGCGCCTCAAGTCGAAGAGGGAGGACGGCCCTCCCTCCTTTCCCACCGCCCGAGAGACAGGGAAGATCCCTATCCCTCCGTCCGAGGTTTCACGAAGAGGCGGGAGCGCGGGCATCCCTCGCGATCTGCACTCGTCCTGAGGAGGGAGCGTGGCCTTCCCGGTTCAGTCGCAAAGCGCACAGGGAGGGAGGGGCTCTCTCCCTGCGTCGTCCCAGTGGTGGAAAAGAGGGAGGATGGCGCTCCCTGCGTCCGCAAGGGGATTCGCGGAGGGAGGGCTATCTTCCCGCCGTTCTATGGAAACTTTCAGGGAGGGAACGCCGTCCTCCCGGTCCGACGAACCTTGCAGGAAGGAGGGAGGGCGGCGCTCCCGACTGATTTCCTCTCGCCCCTGGAAGATGCACGAGGAAGGAGACGAGACGATGATCAAGCTGGCGGGCTTTCAGGCCATCCGCTCGACGAGGCGCCGCACCGCGCGAAGGTCCTCTTCCAGCATGCGGTCGCGCAGCATGGTCGGCGCCGCGTCGCGGACCTGGAGGTAGAGGCGGCGGGTGCCTTCGCCGAGGTGGGCGGCGATCTCCGGGCGGCGCTCGGGAGCCGTGCGCTCCGCGAACTCTCCGGCCTCGCGGTCGGCCTGCGACCAGTCGGTGGGCGCGCCGGCGCGCGGCGCGACGGGATCGATCTCCATCGCCACCCGCCATTCGACGGCCTGGGCGGCCACCAGCAGCTCGATCGCCAGCACCGCCTGGGCGTTACGCAGCACCGTCCGCACCTTGCGGGCGGCGATGGTGGCCATGGCGTTGTGGTCCTCGGAGTTGGCGGAGGTGGGGATGGAGTCGACGCTCGCGGGGTGGGTCAGGACCTTGTTCTCGGAGACGATGCCGGCGGCGGCGTATTGGACGATCATCAGACCCGAGTTGATCCCCCGGTGCGGGATCAGGTTCGAGGGGAGATGGCGGCTCTGGTGGCCGTCGAGCAGCATCTGGGCGCGCCGCTCGGAGATGTTCGCCAGCTCGGCGAGCGCGATCGCCAGGACGTCCGCGGCCATCCCCACCGGCTCGCCGTGGAAGTTGCCGGCCGAATAGGAGATCCGCTCGCGGCCGTCATAACCGGCCGGCCAGTTGGCCGCGAACCGGTGGTCGAAAGGGGGCGTATCGTCGCCGGGAAAGAAAAGGGGATTGTCGGTCGCCGCGTTGATCTCCGCCTGTGCCACCTGGGCGGCGTAGGCGATGGCGTCGCGGGCGGCGCCGTGGACGGCGGGGGCGCAGCGCAGGGAGTAGACGTCCTGCACGGCGCCCGCCCGCTCGATCAGCCGGCTCCCCTCGATCGCCGAGCGGACGTTGGCGGCGGTGGCGATCTGGCCGGCGAGGCCGCGGGCCTGGTGGACGCGGGGGTCGAAGGCGCGGGCGCAGCCGCAGACCGCTTCGAGGCTGAACGCCAGCGCGCCGTCCGCCGTGTCGGCGAGACGCTCGCCGTCGTGGACGGCGAGGGCGAGGAGCGCCGCCGAGAAGGTGGCGCCGTTGGTGAGCGCCAAGCCGTCCTTGTAGCTGAGCGCGGGGATCTCCATGCCGAGGTCCTCGCGGAGCTGGTCCAGCCCGGAGCGCAGCGGGCGCGCCGTCTGAAAGTCCGGAGCGAGGTCGTCCGGCGCGCCGACGACGTACCAGCGGCTCTCGCCGAGCAGCACCACGAAGAGCTGGGCCAGCGGGCAGAGGTCGCCGCTCGAGCCTACCGAGCCGCGGATCGGCACCAGCGGCACGATCCCCCGGTTGAGCATCGCCTGGACGGCGAGGACCACGGCGCGGCGGATGCCGGAGTGCCCCTTGAGGAAGGCATTGAGGCGGATGGCGAGGGCGGCCCGCACGACGTCGGGCTCGAAGTAGTTGGCCGGGTTGCCGGGGTCGGACGTCTCGCCGATCCCCACCGAGTGGCTGAGCAGGATGTTGCGCTGTAGCTCCTCCAGGCAGTCGGGGGCGATCGGCTCGTTCTTGAACTCGCCGAAGCCGGTGGTGACGCCGTATTCGAGCACCGGCCGGCCCCCCTCCTTGTTCCACTCCTCGACGTAGTCCGCGACGATCCCCTCGATCTGCCGCCGGCTGGCCTCGACGCGCGCCCAGGCCTCGGGGTGAAGCTCCACCTTCACCCGCGGATCGCGGGCGAGGCGGGCGAGGTCGGCGAGGCGGAGCGAGTTGCCGTCGAGGACGACGGGGGCGGTGTCCGGCGAGTCAAGGCTCATCGCCGCTGCGCCTCGATCTGATCGAGGATGCCGCGGATTGTCGCCACCAGCTCGCCGCGGGGGACCTCGCGCTGTCCGGGGCGCTCCTCCAGCCAGTCCTGCCGGTTGGCGAGTGCCTCGGCGCGCTTGCGCCCCATCTCCATGTCCTTCAGGGTGACGATCCCCTTCTCCTTCTCGTTCGAGCCGTAGAGGAGGGCGATCGGCACGCCCCAGGCGTCGGCGTACTTGAGCTGCTTGCCGGGCCCCTTGGCGGTGCCGAGGTAGAGCTCGGTGGGGATCCCGGCGCGCCGCAGCTCCCAGGTCATCGCGATGTAGTCGTCCTCCAGGGCGGAGTCCATGTAGGTGATCAGCACCTTGGCGGTCGACTTCTGATGGCCGGTGCGGCCGAGGTGGAGGAGCGCCGCGAGCAGCCGGTCGACGCCGATCGAGGCGCCCACGGCGGGGACCTTCTCGCCCAGGAAGCGCATGACCAGATCGTCGTAGCGGCCGCCGCCGAAGACCGAGCCGAACTGCGGCGCGTCGAGCAGGATCGCCTCGAACACCGGGCCGGTGTAGTAGGCGAGGCCGCGGGCGATCGAGAGGTCGAGGGAGACCTGGTCGTCACCGTAGCCGAGGCTGTAGAGACGGCGGGAGATCCGCTCGACGAGCGCGATCTCGGCCTCCGCCCCGTCGACCCCGGCGAACAGCTCGCGCAGCCGGGCGACGGTCTCGCGGCGGTCGTCCGGCGGGATGGCGAGGAAGCGCTCGATCTTGTCCACCTGCTCGTCCGAGAGGCCGACGCCGGCGATCGGATCGCCCGAGGCGTCGACGTAGCCGGTGGTCAGCTCCAGGCGGACCTTCTTCGCGCCGATCTTGTCGAGCTTGTCGAGCACGCGGAAGACGTCCGTCGAGCGCTCCGCCGCGATGCCGGAGTAGGCGAGCAGCGAGTTGAGGATGCCGCGCGAGGAGTAGCGCACGCGGAACGGCCCCACCTTGAGGGCGGTCAGGGTGTCGCACATGCCGGCGAGGATCTCGGTGTCGGCGAGGTCGGAGACGACGCCCACCGAGTCGAGGTCGAACTGGGTGAACTCGCGGAAGCGCCCCTTGTCCGGCTTGTCGGCGCGCCAGACCGGCGACACCTGGTAGCGGCGGAACGGCCGCGGCAGCTCGCGGTACTGGGCGATCACCCGCGCCAGGGGGACGGTGAGGTCGAAGCGGAGCCCCAGCTCCTCCTTCTCCGGGTTCTGGACGGTGAAGATCGACTGCTGGGCCTCGGCGCCGGCGGCTGAGCCGCGCAGCACATCCAGGTACTCGATCGCGGGGGTGACGATCGGCACGAAGCCGTAGCTTTCGTAAACGCCGCGGATGGTATCGATCATCCACTGCCGCGCCAGCATGTCGGCGGGCAGCAGATCGCGCAGTCCGCGGGAGATCCGCGGCTCCACCGTGTCTGCCATGGGAATGTCCTCCAGCGAACCGCAGGTGCTACTGCTGTCAGCTACTGCTGTCAAAGCAAGAAAGGGTTGGTACCGACGTCCGGAATCGAACCGGAGACCTCCTGATCCACAGTCAGGCGCTCTAACCAGCTGAGCTACGCCGGCACGGACGGGGAATGCTATGCGCCGGGGGGTGCTTTGTCAAAGGAGACGACCAAAGGAGATGCCGCTACACCGCCACCAGCAGGTTCGACGCGAATCGCCCTTCCGAGTCGGTCCAGGCCTGCCGCACCGCGAAGCCGGTGTCCGCGGCCAGCGCGGCGATCTGCTCGCGGTCGAACTTGTAGGAGCTCTCGGTGTGGATCGTCTCCCCCGCGGCGAAGGGGACCTCGATGCCGAGCCCGGCGATGGCCACCGTCTGATCCCGGCGGCTCTCCAGATGCATCTCGACCCGTCCATCGCGGGCGTTGTAGATCGCACGGTGGCGGAAGGCGCGGAGGTCGAAGGCGCCCCCCAGCTCGCGGTTGATGCGGCCCAGGAGGTTGAGGTTGAAGGCCGCGGTCACCCCGAGCGGGTCGTCATAGGCGGGGATCAGCACGCTCGCGGGCTTCTTGAGGTCCACCCCCAGGAGGAACCCCTCGCCGGGATCGAGCAGCGACCGCACGTCGCGCAGCAGGGCGCTTCGCTCCTCGGGGTCGAGGTTGCCCAGAGTCGAGCCGAGGAAGAGGACGAGCGTGCGGCCGGGAGCCACCCGATCCTCGCGGATCTTGCGCAGCGCCCGGTGGTACTCGCCGACGTAGCCGGTGATGCGCAGCGCCGGATAGGAATAGAGCAGCGACCGGCTGCTCCCCTCGACGGCGGATTCGGAGATGTCCACCGGCACGTATTCGAGCGTCCCCTGGCGGGCCAGCAGCGCCTCGATCAACAACCGTGTCTTCTGGCCGTCGCCGCTCCCCAGTTCCAGCAGCCAGACCGGTCCGCCGAGGGCGGCGAGGATGTCGTCCGCGTGGTCGCGCAGGATCTCGGCTTCCGCGCGGGTCGGATAGTACTCGGGGAGCGCGGTGATCGCCTCGAACAGCAGCGTCCCCAGCTCATCGTAGAAATACTTGGGAAAGAGGAACTTGGGGGAGGCAGTGAGGCCGCGGCGGACATCCTCCGCGAAGGTAGGGGCGTCGACGCGGACCGCTCCGACGTGGCTCAGGCGGAGACGGTCGGTGTGGCTGTCGAGGGGAGGCGCTTCGACGCGAAGCTCTGTTTCAGGCACGGCAAAACTCTAGCACAAGCCGGCGTCGCACAAAGCGGAAACACGTTCCCTCCCCCGGCGACCTGGCCGGAGGAGGGAGCCGCGGGTCAGACCGGAGTCTTGGTCACCACCGTCCCCGTCGGGTCCGGCGGGGGCGGCGGCTGCACCGAGATCCCCGGCGACGGGCGCGGACCGCGGTAGGGCGGGGTTCCCGGCCAGGGGTAGTCCGGCTGCGGGCTGGACGGGTAGGTCGGCATGTACGACGACGGATAGCTGTCGTACGGCTCGCCGTTGGCGCCGATCCCGAGGTCGAGCGCGTCGAGGTTGTCCTTGACGGGGATCAGGCCGAGCTGCTGGCAGAAGCGCCACTGGGTGAGGATCGCTCCCGCTCCCTTCGGCCCCAGCTTCAGGATGTCGCACGCGTTGAAGGCGTTCCAGGGGAAGGCGACCTCGCCGCGGCCCACCGAGAAGAGCATCTTGTCGCGGAAGGGATCGAAGTACAGCACATTGGTGGCCGGATCGCGCACGCCGTCGTCCCAGAGCGCCAGGCCGTCGAGCTCCTGCGGCGCCACGGGGAAGTCCCAGAGGAAGTCGTAGTAGAGGTACCAGAAGCCGAAGGCGGGGTCGTAGACGTAGACCTTCGAGGAGTTGAGGAAGGAGAAGAAGAGCGGCCGGTTCGGCAGCTTGGTCTTAGGGTCGAGGACCGACTGCGAATTGCGCAGCGAGAGGGCGTTGAGCTCGTCGATCCCGCCGGCGATCAGGCCGAGATCGGCGGCGGCGAAGGCGAGGCGGTTGCTGTTCGGCGTCGCCGAATAGATGTTGGCGCTCGCCGAGCCCACCCGCGCGACCTCGCGGTTGACGTCGCTCCCCGCGGCGCCCGGGCTGGGGCGGTCGACGGAGAAGTAGATCCACCCCCCTTGCGTCGAATCGAACCAGGTCTGCACG
This sequence comes from Thermoanaerobaculia bacterium, assembly GCA_036403495.1. Classification (GTDB taxonomy): domain Bacteria; phylum Acidobacteriota; class Thermoanaerobaculia; order Multivoradales; family UBA5704; genus DATARR01. The sequence goes on along the minus strand of DASWQX010001247.1, from coordinate 382 downwards.
CTGGTTTCGCTGAAGGCGATCTCGTCGACGTCGGCGCCGCCCCCCACCACCTCCCAGAGCCAACGGTTGGTGCCGCCCGCCGCTTCGTAGACCACCGGCCCCGGCGGCAGTGCCGCGAGGACGCGATTGTTGACGTCGGAGCCCGCGACGCCGGCCGAGGCGTTGTCGACCGAGATCAGGATCGGGAAATCGGCGCTGCCGTGGTCGCCGGCATAGAAGAAGAGCTGGGCGGTCTGCCCCGGCGGCTGCGCGGCGAGCTTGCCGTTGAGCCAGACGGCGAGGGAATTCTGCAGGTTCGCCGCGGTGGCCTGGGCGTCCGAGGTCAACCAGCCGACCGATCCCGGCACGGCCGCAGCGAACGCGCCGTAGAGAATGTAGATGT
>DASWQX010001246.1:0-2564 GCA_036403495.1 Thermoanaerobaculia bacterium | reverse complement strand
GCCGAGTCGCGCTCCGCGGGCCTCCAGGAGGATTTCGACCGCGCCCAGGCCGAGCTGGAGGCCGCCAAGGCCCACCGCGAGGGGCTGCGCACCGCCAGCGCCGGCCGCCGCGGCCGCCTCGAGCTGCTCGACGAGCGCCTGGAATCGCACGACCGCGAGATGGGCCGCCTGCGCTCCGAGGTGGAGCGCGGCAGAGACCAGATCGCCACCTGGCTCCAGGAGGCGGACAAGCTCACCGGCCGCCGCTCCGATCTCGAGCAGGCCCTCGAGCGGGCGCAGGACGAGCTGCAGACCGCCCTGGAGCACAAGGCCGCCGCCGAGGAGGGAGTGCTGGAGGAGCAGGAGCGGCTCGACCTGCACCGCCAGGAGATCCGGCTCCTCGAAGAGAACATCGCCGGCCACCGCGAGCACCGCGACGGCGTGCGCACCGAGATCGAAGAGCTGCGCGTCCATCAGGCGAGCCTCAAGCAGGATGCCGAGCACCTCGCCCTCACCTTCCGCGACGACTTCGCGGCCGAGCTGCCCGAGGTCCCGGGCGAGCCGCGGGCCGACCTCGCCGAGCTGGAGGGCGAGCTGGCCCGCACCAAGGCCGCCCTGGAGCGCCTGGGACCGGTGAACATCCTCGCCGTCCAGGAGCACGACGAGCAGGAGCAGCGCTACGAGTTCCTCACCACTCAGCGGGCCGACGTCGCCGCCTCGGTCGAGAGCCTGAAGCGCACCATCCGCGAGATCAACGAAGCCTCGGGCGAGCGCTTCAACACCACCTTCCAGCAGGTCAATCAGCACTTCGGCGAGATCTTCGCCCGCCTCTTCCGCGGCGGCGAGGCCGAGATGCGCCTGCTCGACGATCAGGACGTCCTGGAGAGCGGCATCGAGATCCTCGCCCGCCCGCCGGGCAAGCGCCTCCAGAACCTGATGCTGATGTCCGGAGGCGAGAAGGCGCTGACCGCCATCGCCCTCCTCTTCGCCCTCTTCCGCACCAAGCCCTCGCCCCTCTGCATCCTCGACGAGGTGGACGCCCCGCTCGACGACGTCAACACCACCCGCTTCGTCGACCTCCTCCAGGAGATGGCGCAGAACACCCAGTTCATCGTCATCACCCACAACAAACTCTCCATGGAAGTCGCCGCCCGCCTCTACGGCGTCACCATGGAAGAGAAGGGGGTCTCGAAGCTGGTCTCGGTGGAGCTGGAGGAAGTGCAGCCCGAGGAGCGACGGACGGCGTAGGGGATGATGGCATACCCCATTGTAGAGACGCCCCGTGGGGCGTCTCCGAGGCGGAGAAAACGGCGCAACCGCCCAAAGGCTCGAGGACGAGGCGCGTCGCTCCGTCCTCGCGAGATACGCCCCCGCGCCCGCCCTCGCCGTGCTGGCCACGGAGCTCCGGCGTCTCGAGCCCGCGTAACCTCCGTCGTCCGTCATCTGCGGGCCCTGGGCTGATCCGCGCCGGATTCCGCCCCTCCCAGCCCTGTCATTCCGCGCGTATGGGTCTTCAGATGAGGGTTTGCAGGGACCCCGCCCGCGCACTCAGGCGAGCGCGCGAGCCACCCGAAATCCGATCAGGCTGGTGCGCATCGACTCCGTCGCCCGCATCCGCGCCGCCGATCGCAACATCGGAGCGCTGTCGCTCCATCCACCGCCGCGCACAACGCGCATGGACCCATGCCCTTCCAGCGCCGGGCTACCATCGAGCGGCGTGCCGTCGTACGACTCGTGCCAGAGATCCGCGGTCCATTCGCGGACGTTGCCATGCATATCGAAGAGTCCGAACGCGTTCGGGGTGCACGATCCAGGAGGCACCGGACCGGCGTTGCGGCCGAAGACGGCCATCGTCAACTCCATCACGTCGCCGAAACAGTAACGCGTGCGCGAGCCCGACCGGCAAGCGTACTCCCACTCCGCCTCCGAAGGCACGCGATAACTCTCACCGGTCCTGACCGAGAGGCCGGTGACGAACGCCTGAACCTCGTGAAACGAGACGTTGGTGACCGGCCCGGACGGATTGCGAACCGTCGTCGTGGGCCAGGGGGCGCTGCCCTGGACCTGAAGAGCCACCAGCTACGTGAGCCGGCCGGCGGGGCCTCGGCGGCGCGGGCCTCTCCCATCACGGCCTCGTATTCGGAGAGGAGCACTGGGAACACGCCGATCGCGAACGGCACCGGAATCTCGATCCTTTTCCGCGGCCCTTCAGCCACAGATCGATCGGGATCGGTGGCTGGCGAACCGAGCAGGAAGGCGCCAGCGGGCACGATGCGCAGAATCGGCAGGCCCTCGCCGTCCCGAAAGGAGGTCCCTGCAGGAGTCGACGTGTTGACAAATGACCCTTCGACGACGGGATCCCCCGAGGCCAGATGATCGACGGCGGCTCGGAACACGTTGACCGGTGCGGCGCCCCCGTTTGACACACGGCCGCTTGGGGCGGCTCTGGCAGCGGTGAGGTCGCCGATCCACGCCAGGAGCTTTCGCCAGTGCCGGTGATCGGCCTCGGCCTGCCAAGCGCTCAGGTTGACCGTCTGCCGGAGCAGAAAAGCCAGCGGAATCGTACAGGTCTCGAGCATCACGGG
>DASWQX010001245.1:0-2588 GCA_036403495.1 Thermoanaerobaculia bacterium | reverse complement strand
CTGGGTGCCGTTGCCGTGATGGACGTCGAAATCGAAGATCGCCACCCGCGCGGCGCCATGGCGGCGGCGCAGGCGCTCGGCGGCCATCGCGGCGCTGTTGAAGAAGCAGAAGCCCATGGCGACCTCGCGCTCGGCGTGGTGGCCCGGGGGGCGCACCGCCGCGAAGGCCGTGCGCCCGCCGGCGGCCCCACCACCGGTCGACTCGGCCATCCAGTCCACCGCCGCGAGGGTCGCCGCGACCGCCCCCCACGCGGCGCCCCAGGTGCCGGCCGAGAGAGGGTTGTCCGCCGAGTCGAGCAGCGAGTCCCCGCGCGCCGCCGCCCGCTCGAAGCGGTCGACGTACTCGGGATCGTGCAGGGCGCCGACCGCCTCCCGCGCGTCCCGATCGAGGGCCGCCGCCGTTTCCGCGACCGGCCAGCCGCGCGCGCGGAGGTGGGCGAGCACCCCCGAGAGCCGCTCCGGGCGCTCGGGGTAGCCGGCAGGCGCGCGGTGGTCGAGGCAGGCCGGATGGGTGAAGACGCGGATCATGGGGAGGAATGATAGCGGCAGGACTGGCACGGACGACCACGGACGAACACGGACCCACACAGACAGCAGGGGGACATGCCTTCATGTCCGTGCTCGTCCGTGCTCGTCCGTGCTCGTCCGTGGTCCTTTCCCCCGCTACGCCGCGGGCCTGCCGCCGCTCCACCAGGCCGGGGAGACCAGCCGCCGCCGTACCCGGTGGACCAGCGAATGGATGGTGCTCGCCGCCAGCCGCCCCCCCTCGGCGCGGCGGATCTCCTCGCCGGTCCAGCCGTCGAGCAGGGCGCGGCGGAGGATGCGCAGCGAGCGGCGGCGGTCCTCCTGGCCGAGATTCGGATCGAGCAGCGAGCGGCAGCGGGCCAGCACCACCCGGCGACCCTCGCGCAGCAGGGCGTCGTCCTCAGGGGTGCCGCGCGGGTCGACCGCAAGCTCCGAGACCGCGCAGAGCGGTCCCGCGGCCCGGCCGCCGCCGCCGCGCTTGACCGCGGCCCGCGAGCGGACCTCGTCGGCCACCACCCCCCGCGCCACCCGCGACAGATAGCTCACCACCTGCCCCTCGCTCCAGCGCCGGAGCAGCCGCAGCCGGCGTGGTCCGCCGGTCAGCAGACGGCAGTAGACCTCCTGTGCCCGCTCCTCGACCGCCTCGGGCTCGGGGGCGATCCTGGCGTCGCGCAGCAGCCTGTGGACCCGCCCCCGAACCAGCGGGTCGTAGATCCGGATCAGCTCTTCCCAACCGCGGTTCTCGACGCTCTTTTCAACACAGCTCTCAGCATGCCGCATGGCCTCTCCTCGGGGTAGGAGAGGGGGACGCCTCGCAGAGCGGCTGGAAACAAGGATTCGCCGGGCCAGGCCCGGGACGGAAAGGGGAAGCGATTTATATCGTGCTTCGGGAACGGCGCGCAAGGGGCTCCTGAATCCGGGCTACAATCCGCCCCCCAGGCAGATCCGTGATGCGACGTCCTCTCCCCATCCTTCTCCTCCTCTCCCTCACGCTCGCCGCCTGCGGCAAGGCCAGGCCCGAGGCAGGCCGGCCGCTCGCCGGCGCGGCCAAGGGGTGGAACGTCGTGCTGCTGACCGTCGACACGCTGCGGGCGGACCGGCTCGGCACCTATGGCTACAAGGCTCATCCCAACAGCCCGCGGATCGACGCCCAGCTCGCCGCCGGGGTGACGTTCGAGAACGCGATGTCGCAGCGGGCCTCGACCTGGCCGTCGCTCGCCTCGGTGCTCACCGGCCTCTACCCGAGCGGCCACGGGGTCAACGAGAACGGCTTCGGTTTCCCCGACGACCTGCCGACCCTCCCCAAGCTGCTGCACGCCGCCGGCTACCAGACCGGGGCGTTCCTCAGCAACATGTGCCAGGCCAACCACCAGGGATGGGACAGCTTTTCATGCTCCGGCGGCCAGGACGGCAAGGACGTCCGCCGGGCGTTGGAGTGGGCGCAGGGGGTCGACCCCAAGCGGCCGTTCGTCCTCTGGGTCCACCTGTTCGGCGCCCACCCGCCGTACTACAACGGCGGCGGCGGCGCGGACGAGATGGACCCCGGCTACCCGGGGACGCTGGGGCCGCGCAAGAAGCTGCTCGATCCGGTGATGACGACGCCGATCCCGCTGACCGCCCGCGACCTCCGGCACCTCGACGCCCTCTACGACGCCGCCGTCCAGGGGAGCGACCGGATCAGCGGCTCGCTGCTCGCGGGGCTGAAGGCGGCCGGCCGCCTCGACCATACGATCGTGATCTTCGCCGCCGACCACGGCGAGGAGCTCTACCAGCACAACCGGTACCTCTACCACTCCTGCTCGGTCTACCAGACGACGCTCCACGTCCCGCTCGGCTTCGCGGCGCCCGGGCTGATCCCCGCCGGGGCGCGGGTGCCGCAGATCGTCGAGCTGATCGACGTCCTCCCCACCCTCCTCGAGCTGGTGGGCGTGGCGGCGCCGGCCGAGCAGCACGGCCGGTCGCTGGTGCCCTATCTCGAGCGCCCCGGCGCGGCGGGGCGCGGCCTGCCGGCGTTCTCCGAGTACGGATCGAGCACCATCCACACCGTGCTCCAGGACAATTGG
>DASWQX010001244.1:0-3060 GCA_036403495.1 Thermoanaerobaculia bacterium | reverse complement strand
AGATCGCAACCCTGCTGGCGGCCGCCGCGCCGCCGGCGGGATTGAGCCGCGTGGCGGTCACCGTTTCCGGTCCGGCCGGCTCGCAGCACTTCACCTTCCGGCGCGAGGACGGCCCCTTCCAGGAGGAGGAGGTCTACCGCGGCATCCATCCCATGGTGGCGCTGCGGCTGGAGCTCTGGCGGCTGCGGAACTTCCGTCTCGACCGCCTTCTGACGCCCGAGGAGGTCTATCTCTTCCACGGCGTCGCCCGCGAGAACCCGCGCGACGAGCGGCTGTTCGCCGTGGCCGAGGTGCGCGACTTCACGCCGGTGCGCGACGAGTCCGGCCGGCTCGTGCAACTGCCGCAGCTCGAGCACATGCTGGTGGAGGCGCTCACCGGCATGCGCCGCTTCCAGTCGCGCCGCGCCACCTCCGAGCGGCTGGCCTGGAACCGCGTTCTGCTCAACGTCTGGCCGCCGGTCGACCTGCCGCCGGAGGAGATCGATCTCCTGGTCCGCCGCCTGGCGCCGCTCGCCGAGGGAGTGGGCTTGGAGAAGGTGGCCGTCCGCTGCCGCATCCCCGACCGCGAGACCGGCGAGCTTAGAGACCTGGTGATGGAGATCTCCAGCTTCGAGGAGGCCGGGGCGGTGCTCCGCTTCCGCAAGCCCTCCGAGGCGCCGCTGAAGCCGCTGCGGGAGTACGCCCAGAAGGTCGTGGACCTGCGCCGCCGCGGCCTCCCCTACCCCTACGAGGTGATCAAGCGGCTGACGGCCGGTACGACGGCCGGTGCCGGCGACTTCGTCGAGCACGACCTCGATGCGGCGGGAGCCCTGGTGCCGGTGGAGCGGCCGTATGGCCGCAATACGGCGAACGTCGTGGTGGGGGTGGTGCGCAATTCCACGGCGCGCTATCCGGAGGGGATGACGCGCGTGATCCTGCTCGGCGATCCCAGCCGGGATCTCGGAGCGCTGGCGGAGCCCGAATGCCGGCGGATCCTCGCCGCGCTGGACCTCGCGAGCGCGATGGGCGCGCCGGTCGAGTGGTTCGCCCTCTCCGGCGGCGCCCGCATCGCGCTCGACAGCGGCACCGAGAGCATGGACTGGATCGCCCGCGTGCTCCGCCGGCTGGTGGAGCTCACCCAAGAGGGCACAGAGATCAACCTGGTGGTGGCGGGGATCAACGCCGGCGCCCAGCCCTACTGGAACGCCGAGGCCACGATGCTGATGCACTCCCACGGCATCCTGATCATGACGCCGGAGGGGGCGATGGTGCTCACCGGCAAGCGGGTGCTCGACGCGACCGGTGGGGTCTCGGCGGAGGACAACTTCGGGATCGGCGGCTACGAGCGGATCATGGGCCCGAACGGCGAGGCGCAGTACCTGGCCCGCGACCTCGCCGAGGCGTGCTCGCTCCTGCTCCGCCACTACGAATTCACCTACACCGCCCCGGGCGAGCGCTTCCCGCGGCCCGCGCTCACCCGCGATCCGCGCGACCGCGACGTCCGCGACGCTCCTCACGGCGGCGCCTTCCGGACGGTGGGCGAGGTCTTCTCCGACGCCACCAATCCTCGGCGGAAGAAGCCCTTCGAGATCCGCCGCGTCCTCGCCGCCGTCGCCGACCGCGACCTCCCCACACTGGAGCGCTGGTACGGCATGCGCGACGCCGAGATCGCGGTGGTCCTCGACGCCCACCTCGGCGGCCATCCGGTCTGCCTCCTCGGCTTCGAGTCGCAGCCGCTCCCCCGGCTCGGCTGGGCGCCGGTCCACGGGCCGGACCAGTGGACGGGGGGCACCCTCTTTCCGCTCGCCGCCAAAAAGGTGGCGCGGGCGATCAACGCGGCGAGCGGCAACCGGCCGCTGGTGGTGCTCGCCAACCTCTCCGGGTTCGACGGCTCGCCGGAATCGATGCGCCTCTGGCAGCTCGAATACGGTGCCGAGCTCGGCCGCGCGGTGGTGAACTTCCGGGGGCCGATCGTGTTCTGCGTCATCTCCCGCTATCACGGCGGCGCCTTCGTGGTCTTCTCCCGCACCCTCCACGACAACATGGAGGTGGCGGCGCTCGAAGGGGCGCACGCCTCGGTGATCGGCGGCGCGCCGGCGGCGGCCGTGGCGTTCGGCCGCGAGGTGGACGAACGGGTGGGCCGGGACCCGCGGATCGTGGAGCTCGAGGCCGCGATCGCCGACCCCGAACAGCCCGACAAGGCGCGCCTGCGCGCCGAGCTCGAAGAGGCCCGGGAGTCCGTGCGCGCCGAAACGCTGAACGCGGTGGCCGCGGAGTTCGACGGCGTCCACACCGTGCAGCGCGCCCTGGCCGTGGGCTCCATCCACCGTATCGTCGCGCCGGGCGAGCTGCGCGCTTACCTGATCGAAGCGGTCGAGCGCGGCATGGCGCGGGAGGCGCGCCAGCCGTCTTCTTCTTGACAGCCTCTCCGAAGCCTCTTAAGCTGAAAGCTTAGTGTAATCGGACGAAATTGACAGGACTTTTAGGATCGCAAGGAGTTGGCCCTATGCAAATTAGAACTTGTTGCCTGGCGCTGGCGCTCTCAGGGTTGATGGCGACGGCGGCCGTGGCCCAAGCTGTGAACCCGGCTGGCGACACCGAGGTCGTTCCGACCGGCAAGGGGTGGGGTGTACGGATTCCCAGCCTGGAGAAGCGGGGGCACAAGCCGCCGCCACCGCCGCCGCCGGAGGACAACGGCATCAACTATCACAAGGGTCCCGTGATGCTCGGCCAGGTCCACCTGTACTTCATCTGGTACGGGACCTGGGATGACGACACCAAGTCGATCCTCACCGAGGAGGCCGAGACCATCGGCGGCACCGACTGGTTCAACATCAACACGACCTACTACAGCGGCTCCGGGCGGACCCTCAAGCACGTCTCCAACTCGGTGGTTTACAAGGCCGCCACCACGGACGACTACTCCCGCGGCACCAGCCTGGACGACTCCGACATCGCCGCCATCGTCGCCTCGGCGATCACCGGCAAGCGTCTGCCGAAGGACGCCAGCGGCATCTACTTCGTGATCACGGCTCCGGACGTGGACGAGACCACCGGCTTCTGCACCGATTACTGCGGCTG
>DASWQX010001243.1:0-8149 GCA_036403495.1 Thermoanaerobaculia bacterium | reverse complement strand
TGGTCCCCCTCGGCTATTACCTTTCGTACCTGCTCGCCACCCCGGCGCACGACTTCCGTTTCATGTACCCCTCGACGCTGATGATTCAGTGCGTCACGCTCTCCTGGGTCGTGGGCGGGTTGGCGCGGCGGCGGCAGCCCGCCCCGGCGGAGCCCTAGGCCTCATGCCGCGGCTCGCGAAGGTCCTCTCGTTCGCCCTGCCGGCCGGCGCCGGGCTGCTGGTCTGGCGGATCTTCTTCCCCGCCCTGATGTCGTTCGACTCCTTCACGCAGTACCGCCAGGCGTGGGTGGGGCAGTACGACGACTGGCATCCGCCGCTGATGGCGATCGTCCTCCACCAGTGCTTCCGGCTGGGGCACGGGGTGGGGATGGTGACCTTCGTCCAGTGCGTGGCCGGGGTGCTCGGCGTCCGCGCCCTGGCGGCGGCCTGGCTGGCGGCGGCGTTCCGCCGTCCCGTATCCCCGGGGTGGGCAGACGGGATCGCCGCCGGCGTGGCGCTCCTGATGGTCCTGCCGATGTCGCCCCTGCCGTTCTACCTGGCGACCTTCTGGAAGGACTCCTGGGCCGCCGTGCTGCTGCTCTGGATCTGCGCCCTCTCCCTCCGCCTGCTCGCCGCGGCGCCCGACGATCCCGACGATCCCGACGATCCGAGGAGGACGTGGTTCCGGGCGGGTGCGCTGGTGGTCCTCGCCGTCCTCCTCGGGCTGGTGCGGCACAACGCGATCGTAGTGCTGCCGTTCGCCGGCCTCGTCCTCGCCGCGGCCCTCTGGCGGCGGTCGCGCGGCGCGGCGGCGCCGCTGGCCCTGGCAGTGCTGGCCCTGGCGCCGCTGCTCCTGGCCCTGGCGGGGGAGCGGGCGATCGACCGGATCTTCGACGTCAAGCCCCGCCATCTCGAGCGGCTGATGATGGTCTTCGACCTCGCCGGGGTCTGCGCCGAGGACGAGCGGATCTGCTCCGAGCTCCCCTACACCCGCGGCCACTCCGGCGGCGGCGACCTCGCGCGGCGCTACAAGCCGGGGGACATGGGGGGCTCCTTCCCGAAGGGGATACTGGTGCGGGACGAGGACGCGGCCACGCTGCGCGCCGAGTACCTGCGGGTGGTCCGGCGCTTCCCCGGAGCGCTGGCGCGGGTCAAGGTCGAGGCGTTCGCCCCGCTCCTCGATCCCACCGGCGCCCGCATGGTGGTCTACCGCGGCCTGGACGGCAACGAGTTCGGCCTTCAGCTCAATCCCCGCTTCGCCGCCGTGCGCGAGTGGCTGGGGCGGGCGGTGCTCTGGGCCGGCGAACGCAACCCTGTCGTGCGGCCGTTGGTGGGGAGCCACCTGGTCTGGCTGGCGCTGAATGTCGTGTTGATCGCCCTGCTGCTCGTCGCGCCCGGCCGGCGGCGGCTGGCCCTGGCGCTGCTGATCCCGCTGGCCTTCTACCTCTCCTACCTGCTGGCTACGCCGGAGCCCGACTACCGGTTCCTGGCCCCCTCGACCTTCGCGATCCAGTGCCTCACGCTCGCCTCGGCGTTGGGCTACCTCGCCGGCTGGCTGGCGCAGAAGCCCACCGGACGGGCGCCGTAGTGTTCCAGGTTGTCGACGTAGAACGGCCGCCGCGCATGCTGGTAGAAGCGCCAGTAGAGATAGCCGGAGAGCCGCGGAGCGCCCAGCACCGGCGCGAAGACCACCCAGGCCTGTAACGCCACGGTGAGCGCGAGGGCGGCCCAGGCGCCCCGCCGGAGCGGCAGGGGGAGGAGGGGGGCGCGGGCGAAGAAGCAGGCCACCACGGGGATCATGGCGGCTACGGCCGGCTGGTAGAGGCGGGCCACCCAGGCACCCCGCAGCGGCCACCCCGGGTAGGGGGGCGCGAGGTTGTTGAACAGGAAGAGCAGCGCCACCGCGATCAGCAGCGCGGCTTCCGCCGGGCGGAGCAGCCGGGGCTCGCCGGGCTCCCGCGGTTCCCGGGGCAGCCACCGGGCGGCGAGCAGGAGGGCGAGGAAGAGCAGCGGCAGGAACAGGAAGTTGCTGTAGAGGGCGTTGCTCAAGGCCGCCCGCGGGAACTGGCGCAGCAGCGCCCACCAGGCGTGGAGGTCGACCGGCGGCCAGTAGCTCTTGAGCACCGCGAAGTAGGCTTCGGTGTTGCCGTTGCGGAAGGGGACCCGGAAGATCGACCAGAGCAGGGCGACCGTCACGGCGGTGGGCAGGACCATGGCCACGGCGAGGACGGCGCACGCTCCCCAGAGCCGCCGCCAGAGCAGGAGCAGGACGCCGGCGGCGCCGAAGAAGGGGAGGAGGTCGTAGCCGGTGAACAGGACGCCGAGGCCGAGGCCGGCGAGCAGCGCCTGCGGCCAAGTGGTCAGCGCCTCTACCCGCCAGAGCAGCGCCATGCAGAGCAGGCTCGCGGGGACGATGATGGCGTAGGAGTAGGGGAGGCCGGCCCAGTACATCCACCCCGGGTAGGTGGCGAGGAGCGGGAGGAGGGGCCAGGGGGGCTCCGTGCCGAGGCGCCGCCGGAGCGCCTGCCAGAAAACGGCGAGCGCGGCCAGGGCGATCAGGACGTTGGCGATCAGGCCGCCCCTCTCGTACCCCGCCAGCTTCATGAACGGATAGGCGAGGAGCGGGTAGAGGACGCGGCGGAGCACGACGCTGAACCCCCACTGGTCGCGCGGCGCGCCGTCGAGCATCAAGAACGTCGCCTTGAAGTGGAAGTGGTCGATGTTCAGGGCGTAGTCACAGGGCTCCCAGAGAAGGGGTTTCGCGAGCGTGGCGCCGTAGGGGGCGAGGGTGCCCGTGTTGACCCAGATCCCGAGGGCGAGGAGAAGGCCGGCGCCGAGCAGCGGCAGGCGCGCTCTCACGGCTCCGGCAGCCGCTCGAAGGTGACGTAGCGCCGCTGCATCTCCGCCGAGATCTCCTCGCGCAGGACGCGGAACGGCCGCCCCGCGATCAGCCGGCCGACGTCCTCGGTCGTGTAGCGGAACGTCGCCGAGGGGTAGGCCCTGGAGAGCGCGTGGTCGGGGGTGAAGACCACCGCCTGCTCGATGCCTGAGTCCGGCCAGTAGAAGTCGGCGTAGAGCCGGCCGCCGGGCTTGAGGAAGCGCGCCAGGAAGTCCAGGTTCCAGCCGCCGAGCTGGAAGTTCTGGTGGATCCAGAAGTAGCGGCCGACCACCGTGTCGATCGTGCCGAGGAAGGGCGCGAGCCCCACGCGGTCGGCGACGTGGACGTAGGCGCAGTTCGGCGGCGAGACCAGCCGGGCGACCTTCAGCGCCAGGGTGCTGTAGTCGGTGCCGAGATAGCACTCCACGTAGCGGCCGAGCAGCTTGCCGAGGTTGCCGCAGCCGCACCCCATCTCCATCACCCGCCGCCCTTCCAGCGCCTCGCGGTCGCAATAGAGAGCGATCGGCCAGCCGTGGCCGAGTTGGAGCTTCAGAAGGTCGAGCGGCGAGGCGGGGAGCGGCGGCCGGTCGGGATAGTCGGTGTGGGGGGTGAGCTGCAGCTCCCACTCCCGCTTCAGGTATTCGATCCACTCGGCGTTCCAGCGGTCGATCTCGCGGCCGGTGCAGGCCTCGGGCGGCGAAACGGGGAGCTCATCGCCGAGCCCCGCGGGCAGGCCGGAGGGAGCCGGCGGGGAGGGGGTGCGCAGGGCGCTCAGCAGGCGGCGGGGTCGCAGGCGCATCGGGGGCGGGATCGTAGCATAGCGGTCCCGCGATCCCTGTAGGATACGGGGAAATCCGCCGTGGGGAGAGGAGCCTGTGAGGAACACGTATCGAGTCGCGAGCTGTCTGCTGCTCACCGCCCTGGCGGTGGCGATCTGGCGGGTCTTCTTCCCCGCCCTGATGTCCTACGACTCGATCGGCCAGCTCCGGCAGGCCTGGACGGGGGTCTACGACAACTGGCACCCGCCGCTGATGGCGATCGTCCTGCACGGGTTCCTCAAGGTCGGCCGCAACGTCGGCGCGGTGATGCTCGCGCAGTGCCTCGCCGGGCTGTTCGGCGTCCGGGCGCTGGTCCTCGCCTGGCTCGCGGCGCTCTTCGGCCCGGAGTTTCCGCGCCGCCAAGCCGAGGCGATCGCGATCGCGGTCGTGCTCTTCCTCCTGCTGCCGGTCTCGCCGCTGCCGTTCTACCTGGCGATCTTCTGGAAGGACTCCTGGGCGGCCGTGCTCCTGCTCTGGACCTGCGCCGTGGCGGCGCGCCTGGTGAGCGAGCCCCGCGGTGCTCCGGCGAACGGGCGGATCTGGGCGCGGATCGCCGCCCTGACCGTCCTGGCGGCGGCGCTCGGCATGGTCCGCCACAACGCGGTGGTGACCCTCCCCTTCGCCGGCCTGGCGATCGCCTTCGCGCTCTGGCGGCCGTCCCGGCGAGCGCTCGCGATCGGGATGGCCGCGGTGCCGCTGCTCCTCTCCCTGGGCGCCGAGGCGGCGCTCGAACGGGCGTTCCACGTCGAGGACTCCCATCTCGAGCGCCACATGATGGCCTTCGACCTGGTGGGGATCTGCGCCCTCGACGCCCGCGCCTGCGACCGCCTGCCGTACATCAAGGGCTACATCCTGGCCCCCGACTACCGGCAACGCTACGTGCCGGGGAACATGGCGCTGTCGTTCTGGACCGCCCCGCCGCTGCTCAACCCGGATGCGATGTGGTTCGGCGACCGCCTCCGCGCCGAGTACCTGCGGGCGGCCCGCGAGCTCCCCGGCCTGCTGGCGCGGGTGAAGCTGGAGGCGTTCTTCCCCCTGCTGAGCGTCGGGCCGCCGCACATGTTCATCTACCAGGCGCTCGACGCCAACGAGCTCGGCCTGCGGCTGAACGCCCGCTTCGCGCCCGTGCGCGCCCGGCTGGGGAGGTGGACGGTGGCGGCCGGCGAGAGCCTCGCGCTGCGCTGGATCTCGGGAGTGAACGCGGTCTGGGTCGTCGCCGCCCTGGCCTGGCTGGCGGCCCTGCTCGCCTCGCCCGGGCGGCGTCCGCTCGTCCTGGTGATCCTGCTGCCGCTCGCCTTCGCCCTCTCGTACCTGCTGGCGGCGCCCGCCCGCGACTACCGCTTCCTCTATCCGGCGACCCTGTCGCTCCAGGCGGTCACCTTCTCCTGGCTGCTGGGGGTGGCCTGCTCCAGGTGGTCGAGGAACCACTCGTAGGTGCTGCGGATCCCCGCCGCCAGGTCGATGCGGTGGCGCCAGCCGAGGGCGTGCAGGCGGCTGACGTCGAGGAGCTTGCGCGGCGTTCCGTCCGGCTTGGTGGGGTCGAAGGCGAGCCGCAGGCCGGGGGCCACCACCTCGCGGAGGGTCTCGGCGAGCTCGCGGATGCTCAGATCCTCGCCGGTGCCGACGTTGATGTGGCTGTCCTCGTCGTAGTGGCGCATCAGGAACAGGCAGGCGTCGGCGAGGTCGTCGACGTGGAGGAACTCGCGGCGGGGCGAGCCGGTGCCCCAGACGCCGACCTCGTCGCGGCCGGCGGCGCGGGCATCGTGGAGCTTGCGCATCAGCGCCGGCAGCACGTGCGAGCTCTGGAGGTCGAAGTTGTCGTTCGGCCCGTAGAGGTTGGTCGGCATCGCCGAGATGAAGTCCGACCCGTACTGCCGGCGGTAGGCCTGGCAGAGCTTGATGCCGGAGATCTTGGCGATCGCGTAGGGCTCGTTGGTGGGCTCCAGCAGGCCGGTCAGCAGGTACTCCTCGCGGATCGGCTGCGGGCACTCGCGGGGGTAGATGCAGGAGCTCCCCAGGTAGAGCAGCCGGCGGACGCCGTGCAGGTGGGCCGCGTGGACCACCGTGGCGTGGATCATCAGGTTGTCGTAGATGAATTCGGCCGGGCGGGTGGAGTTGGCGAGGATGCCCCCCACCGTGCCGGCGACCAGGAACACGTACTCCGGGCGGTGGCGGTGGAACCAGGCATTGACCGCCGCCTGATCGCGCAGGTCGAGCTCGTCGCGGGTGGCGGTGAGGACGTTCTCGAACCCCTCGGCGCGCAGCCGGCGCAGGATGCTCGAGCCGACCAGGCCGCGGTGGCCGGCGACGTAGACGCGCGCGGAGAGGGGGATCTCGATCATCGGAAAAAAACCTTACCACAGGGGGCAGCCGGGGGCTGAGAGACACGGACTTGTACGGACTTACACGGGCTTACACGAACCAGGGCCCCCGTCCTTGTAAGTCCGTGCACGTCCGTGCAAGTCTGTGTGTTTCTCAGGTTCCTTTTCCCTCTCCAGGGTGCCGACGGCGCGCAGCAGCGCCTCCGCGCGGCGGTCCCAGCTCTCCCCCTCGGCCACCCGGCGGCGCTCGCCGGCGGCCTCGGGGCAGCGCTCGGCGACGGCCCGCCGGATCTGGCGGACGAAGTCGTCCGGGCCGTCGTAGAGGTAGACCAGCGGCTCGGCCCAGCGCTCCGTTTCGGGCAGGCGGCGGGCGACCACCGGCAGCCCCATGGCGAGCGCCTCGTAGAGCTTCACCGGATCGACGGCGCGGGTCAGCGGCAGGTCGCGGAAGGGGACCAGGGCGACGTCGAGCCCCGAGAGGAAGCCGGCGACGTCGGCGAACGGGATCTCGCCCACCGTCTCCAGGTTGGGGAGGCCGGCGAGAGCGGCCACCTCGGGGTCCTCGACCTTGCCTGCGAGCCGGAACCGCCAGCCGGGGAAGGCGCGGGACGCCGCCGCCACCGCCTCGACGTCGAACCAGGGGCCAAGGGCGCCGACGTAGCCGATCGTGGCCGGCCGGCCGGCGGCGCTCGCGGACGCCGGGCATGCCGCGGGCACCGGGAACGCCGCCAGGTCGACGCCGTTGGGGAGCATCAGGACCTGCGGGCTGACCTCGCGCGGCCGCTCCGCCAGCAGGCCGCCGGTGGCGCACACCAGGTCCGCCTCGCGGATCAGCCGCGCCTCGACCGCCTCGATCCCGGCCGGCACGCCGGGGAAGCCGACGTGGAGGTCGATCCGGTCGTAGACCAGGGGGCAACCGAGGCGGCGGGCCAGCTCGCGGCCGAGCTCGGCCCAGAACGGGAGCTGCACCAGCACCATCAACGGCCGCTCGTGGCGCAGGCCGGCGAGGATCGTCCCGGTCAGCCGCGCGGCCGTGCGCCGGTCGAGCGGCTCGCGGTAGGGATCGGGCCGGCCGGGGACGCGCAGGCGGAGCACGTTGAGCCCCCCCTGCGTGTGCAGGATGTGGCGAGCGGGGAGGAGCCGGCTGCGCAGGAAGCCGTCGACGTAGAGGATCGGGTGGCCGGCCCGGGCCAGCGCCAGCGCCAGGTGCTGCGGGCGCTGGAACCGGTAGCTCCAGGCGACCGCCGGCAGGTAGAGGATCGGCGCTCCGTTCGGAAGCGCCTCGGCGAGGGCGATCGGCCATTCGCCGGTGGCCTCGGCGGCGCCGCGGGCCGGGCCGCGAGCAGGGAGGGCGGCGGCGAGCTCCAGGCGGCCCGACCTGAGGTGGCGCAGTGCCGCCCGCGTCAGGCGCTCGATCTGCCCCGCCGCCGTCAGGGCGCGGTCGTGCGGGCGGGCCGGGTAGAAGAAGGCACTGCTCATGGGCATTGGGCAATTATCTTAACGTCAAAGACCCGATCCATGAACCGCCCGTGCCGGGATAGACTTCGCCGGTGCCGAGCCCCAGCCCCCCTCCGGACCTCGATCCCCGCCGGCGCACGCAGAAGGTCTGCGTGGTGATGCCCGCCTACAACGCCGAGAAGACCCTGGAGCGCACCTGGGGAGACCTCCCTCACGAGTGGGTCGACGACGTGGTGGTGGTCGACGACGCCAGCCGCGACCGCACGGTGGAGATCGCCCGCGCCCTCGGCCTCCACGTCATCGTACACCCGCACAACCGGGGCTACGGCGGCAACCAGAAGACCTGCTACCGCGAGGCGCTCGCCCGCGGCGCCGACATCGCGGTGATGGTGCACCCCGATCACCAGTACGACCCCCGGAGCATCCCGGCGCTGGTGGCGCCGCTGCTGCGCGGCGAGTGCGACGCCGTGTTCGGCAGCCGCATGCTGGGCGGCCGGCCGCTCGAGGGGGGGATGCCGAAGTGGAAGTACTGGGCGAATCTCTTTCTGACAATGGTGGAGAACGCCACGTTCTACGTGTTCCTCTCCGAATACCACTCCGGATTTCGAGCGTACTCGCGCCGTTACCTGCAGAGCGTGAACTTCGAGGCGAACTCCGACGACTTCGTGTTCGACACGGAGATCATCGCCCAGGGC
>DASWQX010001242.1:0-5095 GCA_036403495.1 Thermoanaerobaculia bacterium | reverse complement strand
CGGCCGCGGTGGCGCGGCGGACCGCCGCCTGGTGGCCTATCTGGTCCCGCTCCAGAAGGGCGCGCCCGCGCCCGCGGCACTGCGCGACTACCTGCGAGACCGTCTTCCCGGCTACATGATTCCCGTGGCCTGGGTCTTCCTCGATGCCCTGCCGCTCTCGCCCAACGGCAAGGTGGACCGGCGGGCTCTTCCCGAGCCGGAGGCCGCGCGGTCCGAGAAGGCGGAGCCCGCCACGCCCCGGACGCCTACGCAGGAGGTGCTGGCCGGCATCTGGGCCGAGGTCCTGGAGCTTCCCGTGGTGGGCATTCACGACAACTTCTTCGACCTCGGCGGCCACTCTCTGTTGGCCACCCAGGTCGTCTCCCGGGTGCGCGGGACCCTCGGGGTCGAGCTCCCCTTGCGGCGGATGTTCGAGCATCCGACGGTGGCCCGCTTCGCGGCGAGCGTCGACGCGGAGCTCGGCACGGGGTCAGGCCTGGCGACATCGCGGATCGAGCGGGCGCCGCGCACCGGCCGGCTGCCGCTCTCCTTCGCCCAGAGTCGGCTCTGGTTCCTCGATCAGCTATCTCCCGGTTCGGCCGTTTACAACATTCCATACCCGCTGGCGATCGATGGAGCCCTCGACGCCCGAGTGCTGAACAGCGCCCTTGCCGAGTTGAGCCGTCGCCATGAGGCGTTGCGCACGACGTTCTCCAGCGTCGACGGCGAGCCCTCCCAGGCGATCTCTCCGGCGGGCTCGTTCCCGCTCCCCGTGATCGATCTCCAGGGCTTACCCGAGTCGGCGCGTCGTGCCGAGGCCGACACGTTGACGCGCGGCGAGGCCCGGCGTCCGTTCGATCTCGTCACCGGACCGCTCTTCCGTACCTCGTTGCTGCGGCTGGGCTGGGAGCGCCACGTCCTCCTGTTGACGTTGCACCATATCGTCGCCGATGGCTGGTCCCTGGAGATCCTGCTGCGGGAGCTGACGTCCCTGTACGCGGCGACCGCCGCGGGCCGGCCGTCGCCGCTTCCCGAGCTCGCCGTCCAATATGCCGACTTCGCCATCTGGCAGCGCCGGTGGCTGACCGGCGAGGCACTGGCCCGCCAGCTCGACTACTGGCGCCGCCAGCTCGCCGGCGTGCCGGCGGGGCTCGATCTGCCGACCGACCTGCCGCGTCCGCCCCTTCAGACCTTCGCCGGAGCGAGCTGCTCGGCTCCGCTCCCGGCTGAGCTCGCGGTCGATCTCCGGGCGTTCTGCCGGCGCGAGGGGGTGACGCTGTTCATGCTCCTGCTCGCCGGTTTCGACGTCCTGCTCGGCCGCTACTCGGGCCAGGAGGACGTTCTGGTCGGCTCGCCGGTCGCCAACCGCAACCGGGAGGAGACCGAGGGGTTGATCGGCTTCTTCGTCAATACCCTGGTCCTGCGGACGGACCTCTCCGCGGCGCCCTCCTTCCGGTGGCTGCTCCGGCAGGTCCGGGAGAGCGCCCTGGCGGCCTACGGCCATCAGGATCTGCCGTTCGAGACCCTGGTCGAGGAGCTGCGGCCGGAGCGCGACCTCTCCCGCTCGCCGCTGTTCCAGGTCCTTCTCGCGCTGCGGAACGCCGGCGCCCCGCCGGGCATCGCGGGTCTCGAGCTGGCGCCGATCGTGGGGGAGAGCGCGACGGCGAAATTCGACCTGTCGCTGGGAGTGATCGATTCGGACGACACCCTGTGGACGGAGGTGGAGTACAACACCGACCTGTTCGAAGGGGCGACGGCGCTCCGTCTCCTGGGTCATCTCAGCCGGTTGCTCGCCGCGGCGGTGGCCGATCCGGAGCTCGGCTGGCGGGACCTGCCGCTGTTGACCGCGGCGGAGCGCGACCAGCTCCTCGTGGGCTTCAACGATACCGGCTCCACGTCCGGTCCCGAGGCCTGCCTGCACCAGCTCTTCGAGGCCCAGGCGGCGCGGATTCCCGACCAGGTGGCGCTGGTGGCCACAGACGGCCGCCTGACCTACCGGGAGCTCAACGATCGCGCCGATCGCTTGGCCCGCCGCCTGCGGTCGCTGGGGCTCGGCCCCGAGGCTCTCGCCGGCGTGCTGATGGACCGTACGGCGGACCTGGTCGTCACCCTTCTGGCCGTACACAAGGCGGGGGGCGCCTACGCGCCGCTCGATCCCAACTACCCCAGGCAGCGGGTGCTGCTGATGCTGGAGACCTCGCGGGCGAAAGTGCTGATCACCCGCCGCCGTCTCGCGGGGGCGCTCGGCGGCGAGCTGCCCGGGGGGGTACGGACGGTCTTTCTCGATCCGGGCTGGGAGGGCGAGCCGGAGGCCGAAACCGGAGGCCTGCCGGCGGTGGAGGCGCTGCCGGACAATCTCGCCTACGTGATCTTTACCTCGGGCTCGACCGGCGTGCCGAAAGGGGTGGCGATCCAGCATCGCAGCGCCGTGGCGATGGTCCGCTGGGCGCACGCAATGTACTCGCCGGAGGAGTACCAGGGGGTGCTGGCCTCGACCTCGATCTGCTTCGACATGTCGGTGTTCGAGATCTTCGCCACGCTGGCCGCGGGGGGCAAGCTCCTGCTGGTCGAGAACGCGCTGGCGCTGCCGGACCTGGATGCGAAGGGCGAGGTGGTGCTGGTCGACACCGTGCCTTCGGCGATGGCCGAGCTACTGCGCCTGGGCCGGCTGCCGGCGTCGATCCGGACGGTGAACCTGGGGGGCGAGCCGCTCAAGGGCTCCCTGGTAGGGGAGATCTACGCTCACATTCCCTCCGTCGAGCGGGTGGTCAACCTCTACGGTCCGTCGGAGGACACGACGTTCACCAGCTTCTCGGTCGTGCCCCGCGGTTCCGGGCACCCGTTGATCGGCCGGCCGCTGACGGGGGAGGCGGCCTATGTGCTCGACGCCGAGATGCGGCCGGTGCCGCTGGGCATTCCGGGTGCGCTCTACATGGGTGGGGAAGGGGTCACCCGCGGCTACCTGGGGCGTCCGGACCTCACCGCCGAGCGCTACATCCCCGATCCCTACGGTCCGCCCGGCTCGCGGCTGTACGCGGTGGGCGACCTGGTCCGCTACCTACCCACGGGGGAGCTCGACTTCCTGGGGCGTCTCGATCACCAGGTGAAGGTGCGCGGCTATCGCGTCGAGCTGGGGGAGATCGAATCGGCCCTCGCCCGCCATCCGGAAATTCAGGACGCGGCGGTCCTGGCGGCGCCCGAGGAGGGTGGCGGCAACCGGCTGATCGCCTGGGTCGAAGCCGCTCGCGATCTGCCGCCGAGCGAGCTGCGGGCGTTCCTCAAGTCGAGCCTGCCCGACTACATGGTTCCCTCGGCGTTCCTGACCCTGCGCGAGCTGCCGCTGACGCCCAACGGCAAGATCGACCGCCGCGCCCTGGCGAGCGCCGACGCGATGCCGTCGAGCTCGGGGACCATGTCTCCGGAGGACCGCGCCCCGCGCAGCTACGCCGAGGAGGTGCTGACCGGAATCTGGAGCGAGATCTTCAGCCACGCCGTGGGAGTGAACGAGAGCTTCTTCGACCTCGGCGGCCATTCGTTGCTGGCGACGCGGGTGGCCTCGCGCGTGCGGGAGGCGTTCGGCATCGAGCTGCCGTTGCGGCGGCTCTTCGAACGGCCGACCATCGCGGCTCTGGCGGTCAGCGTCGAGTCAGCGCTCGGCGCGGGGGGAGCCCTGGAGGCGCCGCCGATCGAGCCGGCTCCGCGTACCGGTCCCCTACCGCTCTCCTACTCTCAGCGGCGCCTCTGGTTCCTCGATCAGCTCTCGCCCGGCTCGGCGGTCTACAACATCCCCCATCCGCTCGTGATCACGGGGAACCTGGACGTCCAGGTCCTGAAGGGCGCTCTCTCCGAAGTGGTTCGCCGGCACGAGGCGCTGCGCACGGCCTTTCCCAGCGTCGACGGCGAACCCGTTCAGGTGATCGTGCCGGCCGCGCCCTTGTCCCTGCCGATCCTCGACGTCGAAGGCCTGGACGAGACGGTGCGGGACCGGGAGGCCGCGCGCCTGGTGGAGACGGAATCCCTGCGGCCGTTCGACATCGGCACGGGACCGACATTCCGGATGGCCCTGGTACGGCTCGGCCGGGAGCGCCACCTCCTGCTGCTGACGATGCATCACATCGTCGCGGACGGCTGGTCCCTGGAGATCCTGACGCGCGAGCTGATGGCCCTTTACGAGGCTTTCGCCGCGGGCCGGCCGTCGCCACTGGCGGAGCTGCCGGTGCAATACGCCGATTTCGCGATCTGGCAGCGGCGGTGGCTGACCGGCGGCGCGCTGTCGAGCCAGCTCGACTACTGGCGCCGGCAGCTCGCCGGAGCCCCGGCGGGCCTCGACCTGCCCACCGACTACCCCCGGCCGGCCATGCAGACCTTCGATGGCGCCACCCGCTCGGCCGAGCTCCCCGCGGATCTGGCGCGGGACCTGAAGGCGTTCTGCCGGCGCGAGGGGGTGACGCTGTTCATGCTCCTGCTGGCCGGCTTCGATGTTCTGCTCGCCCGCTACTCCGGGCAGGAGGACGTGCTGGTCGGCTCTCCCATCGCCAACCGCAACCGGGCCGAAACCGAGGGTCTGATCGGCTTCTTCGTCAACACCCTGGTGCTACGGATCGACCTCGGAGCCGCGGCCTCCTTCCGCGACGTGCTGCGCCAAGGGCGAGAAGCTGCCCTGGCGGCCTACGGCCATCAGGATCTACCGTTCGAAATGCTGGTCGAGGAGCTGCGGCCGGAGCGCGACCTCTCCCGCTCCCCCTTCTTCCAGGTGCTGCTCTCGGCGCAGACGGCCGGCCGCGACCTGCCCGGCGGCACGCACGGCCTCCAGGTGTCGGCGGCCGAAGCGGATCTCGACTCGGCGAAATTCGACCTCTCTCTCTTCGTTACCGATTCGCCCTCCTCCCTCAGGATGACGGTGGAGTACAACACCGACCTGTTCGAAAGCGCGACGGCGCTCCGTCTCCTGGGTCATCTCAGCCGGTTGTTAGCCGCAGGGGTAGCCGATCCGGATCTCGGCTGGCGGGACCTGCCGCTGTTGACCGCGGCGGAGCGCGACCAGCTCCTCGTGGGCTTCAACGATACCGGCTCCGCGTCCGGTCCCGAGGCCTGCCTGCACCAGCTCTTCGAGGCC
>DASWQX010001241.1:0-4344 GCA_036403495.1 Thermoanaerobaculia bacterium | reverse complement strand
CGTTTGCTCTTGGAGGTCGTCGCGAAGCGACGCGCCATCGCAATCCCGAGCTCCAAGGGCATGTTGAACCGGGCGAGTTGCTCGCTTCCCTCTCCTCGGCATCTCGACAGGTCGTGGATCGAATACTTGGAGGAGAAGATGGCCTGAGTAATTCGCTCCATTCGCGATTCGGCAACTGTGCCCGACTCGAGAGCGCTCCGCGGCATGAAGCCGCAGCAGATCGTCGCAAAGACGATCGCGTCGAAGGTAGACAGGAAATCTTCGTCGTAAGGGCAGTTGATGAAGACAGCTTTGGCAGGGTCGATGGCGAGCTTGCCCCGACCGAAATGTTCGCGTTTACCCCCGCGAACCGCCTCAATCATTACGCCTGGGAGAGGAGGCCAACTGGTGGACGTAACCAGCGATCTCGGAGAGCCGGGTGTCGCGTCCACCATCGGCATCGGTGCTCACGGAGAAGATCGTTGCGCCCTTTCTATCGGAATCCAGGGTGCGGTCACCGCGGATCAGGTCCAGAATGGCCTGAGCGACGCTTCGTACGCGACGAGGGTGCGTCACTCGTATAGCCTTCAGATTGCCCGAAGTGCCGCTGAGTACAAACGCGGGGAGGTCGGCTCCGCGCAGGAGGATCGGGATCAGGCGTTTGCTCGGGTCCTGCCAAACGGCTTCCAGGGCCGCCCTCCAGGTAAGTTGTTGCCAGGGATCGTCAACATTCTTTGGACCGACGAGCACCAGGATCTCGCTGGCAGAACGGATTGCACCCTCGATACGCCGCCGCCGGTCCTCGCCAGCGGTCATGTCGCTGTCGGACCACACCGAAAGACCAGACTTCACGAGCTCTTCCTTGAGCCTTTCGGCCAGCTTCTTGTCGGCGGAAGCGTAAGAGAGGAAAATCTTCATGAGCTGGATCCTCCAGGGTCAGTATAGCGCGCCCGGCGGTTTCACTGCCGGTGTCTTCGCCGCTGGCGTCTTCCCGACCCCGAGCTTCGTCCCCGGCTTCTTACCCTGGATCGTCCTGACCACCGGCGGCAGCGGCTGGTTGCCCGCCGGATAGACGACGACGTCGACCCGTTCGCGCAGATCGCGGGTCCAGGTCGTCATCTCCTGGGTCATCTTCTGCTGCTTCAGCACCTCCCGGATGTCCTCGCGGACGTCGACGAGTTGCGGCACCGGCTGGCCGTGCTTCTGCATCTCGGGGGTGAGCACGTCGCGGTAGTAGCGGTTGATGTCGTCCGGCCCCACGAAGACCCGGGATCCCAGCCGCTCGTCCACGTAGGTCAACACCAGGAGCTGGCGGGCGACGAGCTGGCGCAGGCTCTTGGGATCGAGCCCCACCTCCTTCAGGGCCTTCTGGAAGGACGCCTCGTCGGGAAAGCGGGCGCGGATCTCGGCGACCCGCTTCTGGATGTCGTCGACCGGCGCCTGCTCGAAGTTGAAACGGTCGATCTCGTGGAACTGCAGCCGCTGATCGATCAGGCCGTCGAGCACCCGGCGGCGGAACTGCGCGTCGGCCTCTCCCGGGTTCGGCTGCACGAGGCCCAGCCGGATCGCCCGCTCGACGTCGGAGGCGAGGATCGGGTCCTCATCCACCACCGCCTGCACCCGGTCCTGGAGCACGGCCTTGGCGCCCGCCGGAGCGCTCGCCGGGGCACTCGCCGACAGTGGGACGGGCTTCTGCGCCGCCGGCGCCGGCTTCTTCTGGGCGAGCGCGGGCACGAGGCCCACGGTGACGAGGAGAGCGGCGAAAGCGAGCGGCGCCGGGCGGAAACCACGCGGGTCGGTCTTCATTCGTCCATGCTAGCATCCGCCCCGACCATGGCCGCAACCAACACCCTGCTGAAGATCGGCCTGGCGCAGATCGACGGCCGGCTGGGCGACGTCGACGGCAACGCCGAGCGTCACCTCGACTGGATCGCCCGGGCGCGGGAGGCGGGGGTCGACCTCCTCGTCTTCCCCGAGCTGTCGCTGACCGGCTACCGTCTCCTCCACCTGACCCCGCGGGTGGCGCTGCCGCTCGATTCGCCCCTCCTCGCGCGGCTCGCCGAGGCCGCCGGCCAGATGCGCGTGGTGGCCGGCTTCGTCGAGGAGGGGGAGCGGGGCGTGCTGCACAACAGCGCCGTCCTGCTCGCCGGCGGTGAGGCCGTCCACGTTCACCGCAAGCTCTACCTCCCCACCTACGGCATTTTCCAGGAGGAGCGATTCTTCGGCGCCGGCCGCCGGCTGAAGACCTTCCCTCTGCCGTGGGGGACGGCCGGCCTGCTGATCTGCGAGGACCTCTGGCATCCGGAGCTGGCGCGGCGGCTGGCGGTGGCGGGCACCAAGCTACTGATCGTCGTCTCGGCGGCCCCCGGAAGGGTGGGGGCGGGGGCCCTGCCGGAGAGCCAGGAGAGCTGGGAGACGCTCACCCGCGCCACCGCGCTGCTCAACACCTGCTGGGTCGTCTACTGCAACCGCGTGGGCTGGGAGGAAGGATCGTTCTATCCCGGCCTCAGCCACATCGTTCGCCCCGGCGGCGAGATCGCCGAGCGCGCGCCGCTGCTCGACGAGCACCTGCTGATCGCCGAGATCGACCTGCGCGACTCCGACCGCCTGCGCTGGCGCCTGCCGCTGCTGGACGACGAGCGCACCGACATTCAGGGGCCGGCGGAGGGCCCGGCGGCGTGATCCGGCGCGAGCAGGTCCGCGAGCGCCTGCGGCTCAACGCGCCGCTCGCCGCGGCGGTGCTGACGAGCTTCATCCGCGACGCCGTCGCGACCTCCGGCACCCAGGGGGTCGTCGTCGGGCTCTCCGGCGGCGTCGACTCCTCGCTCTCGGCGGCCCTCGCCGTCCGCGCGCTGGGGGCAGAACGCGTCCACGGCTTCCTCCTCCCCTACCGCACCTCGTCGGCCGAGTCCGAGCGCGACGCCCGCGCCGTGGCCGAGCATCTGGGGATGCCCCACCGGGCGATCGACATCTCGCCGATGGTGGACGCCTACTTCGAGATCGAGCCGGACGCCGGCGCCGACCGCCGCGGCAACAAGATGGCGCGCGAGCGGATGACCATCCTCTTCGACCAGGCGAAGAAGCTCGACGCCCTGGTCCTCGGCACCTCGAACAAGACCGAGATCCTGCTCGGCTACTCCACCGTCTTCGGCGACAACGCGAGCTCGCTCAATCCGCTGGGCGACCTCTACAAGTGCCAGATCTGGCAGCTCTCGCGCCACCTCGGGCTCCCCTCCGAGGTGATCGACAAGGCGCCCTCGGCCGACCTCTGGCCGGGGCAGACCGACGAGGGCGAGCTCGGCTTCTCCTATGAGATGGCCGACGAGGTGCTCCACCTGCTGTTCGACCTCGGGCTGCGGCCGGAGGAGGTCGCCGCCCGCGGCTACGAGGAGCGGGTGGTACGGCGGATCGTGAGCCTCGAGCAGCGCTTCCGCTTCAAGCGCCGGCTGATGCTGATCGCCCGCCTCTCGGGGAGCGCGGTCAACCTCGACCAGGAGATCCCCCGCGATTGAGAGAGAGAACCTGATGGCGGGCAGGCTCCTGGTCGTCGCGACGCCGATCGGCAACCTCGACGACCTCTCGCCGCGCGCCCGCGCCGCCTTCGAGGCGGCCGACCTCGTCGCCTGCGAGGATACCCGCCACACCGGCCGGCTGCTCGCCCATCTGGGGATCAGGAAGCCGCTCGTCTCACTCCACGAGCACAACGAGCGGCAGCGCCTGCCGCGCCTGCTCGCCGACCTCCAGGAGGGGAAAGTCATCGCCATGGCGAGCGACGCCGGCACCCCTCTCCTCTCCGATCCCGGCTTTCTGCTGGTGCGCGAGGCCGCGGCCCTGGGGGTGCGGATCGAGCCGATCCCCGGCCCCTCCGCCGCCCTGGCCGCCCTGGTCGCCTCGGGTCTTCCCCCCTACCCCTTCACCTTCGCCGGCTTCGTCCCGCCGAAGACCGGCAAGCGGCGCGCCTTCTACAAGGGCTGGGCGGCCCTCGGCCATACCCTGATCGTCTTCGAGTCCCCCCACCGCATCCTCGCCAGCCTCGAGGACGCCCTGGCCGAGCTCGGCGACCGTCCGGCCTCGGTAGCCCGCGAGCTGACCAAGCTGCACGAGGAGATCTTGCGCGGCGGCCTTTCCGAGCTGCTCGCCGAGCTGAAGGGGCGCCCCGGGATCAAGGGAGAGCTCGTGATAGTGATCGGAACGGAGTGATCTGCATGCTATTCCGTCGCCGCCGCCCAACGCTGGAGGTCCACGTCCCGGTGAGCCCCACCCGGACGTTCCTCAACATGGCCCACTACCTCACGCGGTCGCTGCGGGCCCGAGGGGGCCGCTACCGCGACGCGCCGATCGTCCTGACCGTCGGCGCCGAAAGGC
>DASWQX010001240.1:0-3829 GCA_036403495.1 Thermoanaerobaculia bacterium | reverse complement strand
CCTCTCCTAAAGGAGAGGGAGGGCTTGGCTGAAAGGAAGGACCCGGCAGTCGTTCCCCTTCTCCTTCAGGAGAAGGGGCTAGGGGATGAGGTCGCAGGCCACAGACGCTGCCGGCCGGCCTCCTACTTCCCCGCTCGCCTTTGCGCCTTGACCGTGCTTCCGGCGCTCTCGAAAGTGAGCGCCGGAGCGGCGCCTCCTGACCCTTCGCAGGTCATCTTCACGACCGTCTCCGTGCCGACCTCGTAGGTGACGAAGCGGGACGGCCCCTCGGGGAGGAAGAAGCTCGGCCAGAGGCTGGTGCCGATCGCCAGGTGGTCGGCCGTGGGGCCGGCCCAGACCACGTCAAGCACCCGCTCCCCCTTCTGGAAGGTGAGCAGCGCGTGGGTGATCACTTGGCCTCCGAGGCTGCGGGTGCCGATCATCGTGGTCCCCTTCCAGGGTCCCAACTTGGCCTCCATCGCCTTCAGGGAGCGGTACCAGCGGTTCGACTCCTCGTCGTGGTCGACGAGGATGTCGCTGAGCGGGCCGAGCTTCCCGTTCAGCGCCAGGTTCATCACCCGTATCACGGATTCCTCGCGCTGCTTGAAGCGCCGCTGGTGTTCCTCGCTCGCCTTGCCGCCCACGACCTCCATCCCCTCGCGGCGCTGCGGCGTGACGGCCAGGCGGTTTTTCTCGGCGGCGACTTCGACCCGCTCGCCGGACGGCAACTGATAGACGCCGGCGCAGCGGCGGAGCTCCGCCTCGGACACCGGCACGACCGGCGGGGGCTCGACGAACGCCTTGCCGTACAGGCTCTCCTCCAGATGGTTGGCGATGGCGATGGACGAGTAGCCGTCCGTGTTGGTGGCGATGGCAATCATCGCGCCGTCGTCGGGGAAGCGGCGGTAGTCGGACTGGAAGGCCGAGTTGCCCCCCACGTGCGAGAGCTTCCGGTGGTCGTTCAGCGCCTTGGAGAAGGACCATCCGTAGGCGTATTGCGGGTAGAGCCCCTTGGTCTCGTGGACGTACCCCTGCTCGTACTTCTCGTGCTCGGCCGCCGAGAGCACGGAGTTCTTCTGCAGGGCGAGGTCCCAGAGGCGGAGGTCGCCGGTCGTGGTGAGGACGCCGCCGTTCCCCCGCAGGTTCCACCAGGGTCCGTCGGGACCCCGCGGATGGGTGAGCGAGGTCCCCCAGTCGCCGTCGCCGGTGTAGCCGTGCGCGAGGCGCGGGAGATCCTGGGCGCTCGGCGTGAAACCGCTGTGCAGCATGCCGGCCGGCACGAACACCTCGTCGCGCAGCACCTCGCCGAAGGACTTCCCCGACACCGCCTCGACCACCGCCGCCAGCAGGCTGTAGCCGGCGTTGGAGTAGAGGAACTTGCCCCCCGGCGGATG
Source organism: Thermoanaerobaculia bacterium (assembly GCA_036403495.1). Classification (GTDB taxonomy): domain Bacteria; phylum Acidobacteriota; class Thermoanaerobaculia; order Multivoradales; family UBA5704; genus DATARR01. Next base: position 2,456 of record DASWQX010001240.1, on the reverse strand, counting down.
CACGAGCGGGGTGGCGTAGATCCGCTTCAGGAAGGCCCGCTTGCCGATCACCTCGTCCTCCGGGCCGATGGTCTCCGGCAGGCCCGCGGTGTGGGTCAGCAGTTGATGGAGGGTGATCGCCGCCTTGTCGGGTGGGGCGTCGGGGAAGAACTTCGCGAGCTTGTCCTCCACCTTCAGCTTGCCCTTCATCTCCATCCGGAGCACCGCGGCGGCCGTGAACGGCTTGCTGATCGAGGCGATGTCGAACAGCGTGTCGGGGGTGAAAGGGGCGTTGTGGGCGCGATCGGCCAGGCCGTAGCCCGCATTGAGCACCACCTCGCCATGCTGGACCACGATCACGGAACCCGAGTAGCCGTAGCCCTCGTTCGCCTTCATGAAGCGGTCGAGCGCGGTGCCGAGGGGGCCCTTGACCACGTTTTGCGCCGCCGCGTTCCCCGCGAGCGCGATACCGAGGACGGAGATCAGGAAAATGGGGCGGAGAGGGAGAAAGCGGGGGTGTTCCATAGGCGGGGGAGTCTATCAAAAGGGGATGGGCAAGCTCCGACTGGGGGCCTTGGCTTCGGCGTTGGCCCCTCATCACCCCGGCCCTCTTCTCCCATCCCTCCACCCGCCCTATCCGGGGAGAAGAGGGAGTAGTTAGTTTGAAAACAGCTCGTGGGCTCGTTGCCTTGCTGTTTTAGCCCCTCTCTCCCCGGCGGTTGGGTGGAGGGCTGGGAGAGAGGGGTTGGGGAGTGAGGGGCTCGCCTCGGCAGAGGCGCCGGCGTTCACCGCCACCGCTCCGCTCGATACCACCTGCAGCTTCCACCCCTCCGCCCGCGTGCTGTCGAGGTTGGTGTGGCCGGCGACGAAGAACAGGCGCTCGGTGTCCGGCCGGGAGGGCGTCGAGCAGAAGCGGTCCTGGAGATAGGCGGGCGGGATCGCCTGGTAATAGAGCGTCACCCGCACACTGGCCGGCGTGCCCTTCAGATCGGCGAGCGGAACGGCGTAGGTGAGCTCGTCGCCGCCGCCCCCCAGTCCCCCCTTCGATTTCGGCTCGTACCACGGATCATGGACCTCGCCGCCGTGGCCGTCCGGCAGATCGGGAAGCACCCGCTTCACCAGCTCCTCGGCGGGGAGCTTGGCGCTCCCCAGCCCTTCGCTCCGCGCCAGCTCCAGGGTGGGCGTCCAGCCGCGGGGGAGCAGGCGGTTGTCCTTCACCACGTCGGCCAGGGAGAGGAAGCTGGTGGTCAGCTTGCCGCGGGGGTCCCGGATCAGCTCCTGATAGATCTGCGCCTGGTCCTGGCGGGTGACGGTCTGATAGTGGGGCTGGAAGGTCTGCTCCGCCGCCGTCTTCGGCTTGCAGCCGCTCTTCCACATGAACTCGCCGGCGATCGGCTGGCCGTCCGCGCCGACCAGGACGCCGGTGGGCGTCGACCGGCCGGAGACCCAGAGGTCGTTGCCGGCGGCGTCCAGCACCTCGAAAGTCAGGAAGGCGCGGCGGAAGCCGACGCCCGACGGGAACTTGTGCCCGGCCAGGTTCTCCACCTTGACGTTCGCCACCAGCCGGTCCGCGGTCGTCTCGACGCGGGTGACCGAAGCCGTGGCCGTGCCGGTGTCCGCCTGCTGGATCATCGAGTTGAACGTCGTCGTCAGCGGCGCCACCCCCCGGCCGCCCAGCATCGGGTCCTGGACGCGGATGCCAAGGATGTCCGGGAACTGCTGGGCGAACTGGTTGAAGAAGACGTTGAGCCCCACCAGCGTGTGGCGGCCATAGGGAGTCCGGGTCTTGAGGTCGATCTCCGACTGCGGCTGCCGGTTCTCCGTCTGCGGCATGTTGCTCGCCTCCTGGATCGAGGCGATCTTGGTGGCCAGCGTCCCGGGAAGCCCCGGGTAGGTGGACGCCATGTGACAGTTCTGGCAGGACATGGGGGTCGGGCCGCCGTCCCGGAAGTCGCTGAACACCCACTCCGGGTAGGTGGCCTGCTCGATGATGATCTCCGGCTTCCGGCCTTTCTTCCTGCCTCCCGGCTGCACCCAGGGCTTGTCGCCGTCGAACACCGGCAGCACTACGCTGTGGCAACTGCCGCAGACCCTGGACGAGCGCACCAGCGGATACTCCACCGGATTGGCGCCCAGCGAGTGGTTCATCGGGATCTGCGGCGGCCCCTCGAACGGGCCGTGGAGGGCGTCCGCCGGGCCCGTCCTGAAGTCCCCCGTGAAGGTGTTGCCGATCGGCGCCTTCGGATCGACCTCGATGTGATGGCAGGTGGTGCAGGAGATGCCGTCGCGGGCGAGGCCGCCGTACCGCGCGTCCTTCTTCTCCTGCTCCGTCTTCGCCTGGAAGGGGACCGCATACAGGGTGTCGCGCGAGAAGAGCTGCCGCGGCACGATCGGCTGTGAATTGCGGTCGAGCCCCAGCAGGTTGGTGTTGTTGCAGACCGCGGCCGCCTTTTTAGGATCACTCTTGAACTGATCGA
>DASWQX010001239.1:0-5033 GCA_036403495.1 Thermoanaerobaculia bacterium | reverse complement strand
TCGAAGACTTTCAATTGGAAGGAGGAGGGGACGCTCGGGCGCCTCGGCACCTATCCCCTCATCCTTCAGATCGAGGGGGAGGAGAGCTCCGTCTGGCAGTGGCTGGACGCCGGGGCCACCAGCCCGGGCTTCTCGCTGGCGAAGGCGGCCGTGCCCCCCACCCGCTCGGCGGTGGTGCGCCAGTATCTGACCCTCGGCTTCACCCACATCGTGCCGGCGGGGCCGGACCACATCCTCTTCGTGCTCGGCATCTTCCTGCTGTCGCGGAAGCTGAAGCCGATCCTGCAGCAGGTCACCGCCTTCACCATCGCCCACACGCTGACGCTGGCGCTCAGCATCTACGGCCTGGTGCGGCTCCCCCCCTCGGTGGTCGAGCCGCTGATCGCGCTGTCGATCGTCTTCGTGGCGGTGGAGAACATCCTCACCCCCGAGCTGAAGCCGTCGCGGATCGCCCTCGTCTTCTGCTTCGGCCTGTTGCACGGCCTGGGCTTCGCCGGCGTCCTCTCCGAGATGGGCCTCCCCCGCTCCGAGTTCCTCACCGCCCTGCTCAGCTTCAACCTCGGCGTCGAAGGCGGCCAGCTCACCGTCATCGCCGTCGCCTTCCTGCTCGTCGGGCTCCCCTTCCGAAAACAGGGTTGGTATCGCCAGAGAGTGGTCGTCCCCGCGTCGTTCCTGATCGCGGCGGTGGGGTTGTACTGGTCGGTGCAGCGGGTGTTTTTCTAGGGCAAGGTTGGGATTCCGGCATGGCCAAGTAACGAAGTCTCCCCCTGAATCGCCAGTAGGGGTTGAAGGCTATCGCCGAAACCCGGGTGCCGATCGGCACCCCGACGATCCCGCCGGAACATTGACGCCCTCGTGGCAAAAGGCGTAGTGTCAAACCGTTCGACTTTTTTTGGAGTAAGGAGGATCTTATGAAGAGACTGTCTACCCATGTGCTGAACGTTCTCGTGCTTCTCTTCGCCTGCAGCGCGCTCGCCAACGCGCAGGCGACCCGGACCTGGGTCTCGGGAACCGGCGACGACGCCAACCCGTGCAGCCGCACGGCGCCCTGCAAGACGTTCGCGGGCGCGATCTCGAAGACCGCGGCCGGCGGCGAGATCAACGTCCTCGATCCCGGCGGCTTCGGAGCCGTCACCATTACCAAGTCGATCACCATCTCCTCGGAAGGGTTCGAGGCCGGCGTGCTGGTGTCCGGCACCAACGCCATCATCGTCAACGTCCCCAACGCGACCGATTCCGTCGTGCTCCGCGGCCTCGACATCGAAGGGCTGGGCACCGGTTTGAACGGCATCACCGTCATCACCGGCGGGACCGTGTACGTCGAGAAGTGCACGATCAATCATTTCACCCAGTCCGGGATCAACTTCGCCCCCACCGTCGCCAACTCCAAGCTGCTGGTGGTCGATACGATCGTGCGCAACAACGGGGCTCTTCCGTCGTCGGGACAGGGTATTTTCATCAACGCCGCGGCCGGGGTCGTGGTGCAGTCCAGTCTTAATAATGTGCGGTTGGAAGGCAATATCTCCGGTCTCAGGGCGCAGGGCAGCTCGACCAACTCGGTGAGCAACAGTGTCGCCGCGAGCAACCTCTTCGCCGGCTTCTCGGCGTCCGGCAGTCCCGCGGTGCTGAACATCGAGAACAGCGTGGCGGCCAACAATGGGACGGGGGTCGTTTGTGCTCCAAGCACCACCGCTCGCATCGGCAACACCACCATCGTCGGAAACGGCGCCCCAGTGACCACCCCCAACACCTGCCTGTTCTCGTTCAAGAACAACGACATCGACGTTCCCGCCGTCGCCGTCACGCAGATCACCCCGCAGTAAGGGATGCTCGCGCCCCTCCCGGCCTCCGCAAGGAGTCCCGGAGGGGCCTTCGCGAGCCGGCTTGCCCGCACCCCCCTGGATCTGTCATCTTGTCGCCCGTGAAGCCTCCCCTCATCATTCCAGACGAGCTGCACCGCAACGCTCCGGACGTGCTCGCGAATGGCCCGGAGAACACCGGGGCCACCCTCATCAACCTCGTGGTGGATCGCCTCGGCCTGCGGGACCTGAGCGACAGCGACGTACTCGACATTGGCTGCGGAGTTCGCTTCACGCAGGCGATCATCAATCGCGACATCCCGATCAAGAGCTATACGGGCGTGGACGTGCACCGTCCGTTGATCGAATACCTGCAGCGAGAGGTGGACGACCCGCGCTTCTCGTTCTCGGCCTGGGATGCACAGAATGCCAGATACAACCCGGCGGGGGTGAAGATCGCCCCCGAGTCGCGCTTACCCGTCGAAGGCACCTTCGACATCATCTGGCTGTTTTCCGTGTTCACGCACCTCGATCCGTCCGACGCCGACGCCCTGCTCGCGATCCTGCGTCGACACGTACGTCCCGGCGGCGCACTGTTCTTCTCGGCATTCCTGGACGACTCGATCGATACGTTCGAGGATCGGCTCCCCGCCTACCCGCTCTCCCACCCTTGCTATGCCGAGCGGTACCTGCGGAAGCTTGTCGTGGCGAACGGATGGGAGGTGGCATCCGTGAGCCCACCGAGCCGGGAGCATTTTATCCAGCACTACCTCATCTGCCATCCGGCGTGAGGTGGGCGGCAAGCACCTGCGCACCGTGACCTCGCGGGCGGATCAGGCGCGCGGGGACCCCGCCGTAGATTCCCCATGGGGCAAGGGACTCCTTGACCAGCGAGAGAGCGCCGACCACGGCCCCTTCGCCGAAGCTCACCCCGGGAAGGACGATGCTGTGGGCCCCTACCATGCTGTGCCGCCCGAGGTGGATGCGGTCTCCCTGTACATGTCGTAGATCTTCCGGGATCAGCGGTCCGGGAAGCCATTGACCGGAGAAATCGTCGTTCCCCGACAGCAGCGTCGCGCGAGGAGACACGTTGACGAAGTCTTCGATGTTGATTCCGAACGAACCGCTCAGGAAGGCGAACGCGGAGATGTGCACGTAGGAGCCGATGATCACCGGCTCACGCGCGGTGAGGATGGCGAAGTCGTCGATCCGTACGTGGTCGCCGAGGCTGATCGATCCCGCGCCATAGATCGAGCAGCGGTCGCTGATCTCAACATCGGTGCCCACGGCAGCGAGACCGAGTTGGGCGATCTGATCGGGAGAAAGCATTCCCATACGCACCGCTCCGTTAGTACATCAACGCGGCCAGGGCCGTGTGCAACTCGTCGTCCGTAACTTGAGCCACACCGCCATGGCACGGAAAGCACACCACGTGCGCGTAGAGCGCGTCGGCGCGAGGTCTGGACGCCACCGGCCGGTAATACTTGTGAACGACCACCGGGCCTCCGGCGAGTCGATCGAGCCCCACCGGCTGAGGGAACAGGATCGGCACCAGGTTCGGGAACGAGCCTTCCTGCCCGCCGTCGACGAGAATCTCGAGGCCGAGAGCCCGGGCGGTGCCGGCCAGCCGCTGGAACTGCTGCCGGTGGGTCGCGCGGATCTCCTCGCGGTGGCGCAGCCGGTCGAGGATGAAGGCGGCGGCCACATCGGACATCTTGCCGTTGCTCGACGGCGCGCCGGTGTCGATCCCCTTGTAGAGCCCGAAATTGATCAGCGAGCGGAACGTGTCTTCGAGCTCGGCGGGCACTACCGCGCATCCTCCCTCGCCGAAGCCGCAGGGCTTCGTGTGATGGAAGCTGAAGATCTCTCCCGCACCCAGGCTGCCGAAAGGCTTGCCGTGATACGTCGAGCCGAAGCAGGTGGCCGAGTCGAAGAGGAGGATCTTGCCGGCTCGCGCCGCCAGCTCCTCATAGCGTTCGACGTGAAGAGCCGTCCCGAACAGGTTGGTCACCACGATGCCGTCGTACGACTCGGTGGGCAGGGCGGCGAGCGCATCGGGGTCGAGAAACCCCTGGGCGTCGCAGTCGAGGATCTGCGCGCCGGCGAGAGGGCCTTGCCCCTGCGCGTGAAAGGTGAAGGTCGAGACGACCCAGCGTAGAGGACGTCCCGCGAGGTGCTCGTGGAGCTGAACGAGGCCATGGAGCGCCACGGTGCCATTGGCGCAGGCGACCACCCGGCGGCCACGCGGCAGAGCGAGGCTCTCCGCCACGGTCTCTTCGAGCTGAAGCGACACCGGGCCGAAGTTCGACCACATGCCGCTCGCCTCGCTGCGCGCGAGCAGCTCCCGAATCCTCTCGTAGTCCGGCCGCTTGGCCTCGACGAAGGCGATCATGCGCCGGCCCCCGCCGCGTCCTCGGCCTTGACTCGCGGATGGATCTCGCCGAGCAGCCGCTGAGCGAGCGCGTTGACGACCCGGAGATCGGTTCGAGCGAGCATCGCCTCGACGTTCTCCAGACTGGCGTAGAGCTCATCCTTGTGCACTTGATGCTTGCGCAGGAGGTGGATGATGCGCACGTCGGCGAGCTCTCCGGCGTGGAGCGCCTCCAGCAGAGGATCGTTGACGAAGTTCCAGCGGAAGGGCAGTGCCCGGAAGGGGAGCGCGAACCGGGTCACCGCCAGAGAAACCGCGATCTGGACGCGGTACATCGTCCGGTGGACGGCGTCGACGGTGGACATCAACTCGTAGATGTCGCTGCCGAGGCTCCGCATCACGGTCGCCGGTGCGGCGAGCACGCCGAGATTGAAATAGGGCGGGCAATAGCGCAGCGACTCGTCGCTGAACATGTAGCCCCAGCCCGTGTGCTGGCACGGGGTTCTCAGCTCGCCCAATCCACAGGCGCGATAGATGTCCTGCCAATGCTCGCGGCGAGAGAGCGGCGGCACGTGCGCTACGACACCGCACAGCGCCCCGGTCCGATAAGCCTCTTCCACCAACTCGTCGAGCGGACCGGCGATCAGCGTATCCGCGTCCAGTGCCAGCACTACGTCGCTTCTGAATTCATAACGGAAGCGCTCGCACGCCGTGGCATACCAGCTTTCGCGCGCGAAGAGATCCTCGTCGATCCAGCGGACCTCGACGTCGTTGTCGGCCATCCAAGGGTGGTTGCGGGCGAGATCGGGATCGCGCTTTTCGGCCCCGACGGTCAGCACGATGGGTGCGTCGCGATAGCGGCC
>DASWQX010001238.1:0-12664 GCA_036403495.1 Thermoanaerobaculia bacterium | reverse complement strand
CCTGGCGCAGCAGCTTCTCCACCCGCGCCTGGTGCGGCGCGAGGTACTCGCGGTCGTCCCCAGAGAGCGGCATCTCGGAGGCGGCGCAGACCAGGTGCGCCCGCGACACCGGATCGTTGACCGGATCGACGATCAGCCGCTCGCACGGCCGCTCCAGGAACTGCGCCGGGTGATCGAGGAAGTACTGATCGAGGGCGTCGGGCATCGCCACCAGCGCGGTGATCGACTCGCGGCCGGCGCGCCCCACCCGCCCCGAGCGCTGCCAAGTGGCCATCATGCTCCCCGGATAGCCCACCAGGATGCAGGCGTCGAGGCCGCCGACGTCGATCCCCATCTCCAGCGCCGAGGTGGAGATCACGCCGTCGAGCTTCCCCTCGAAGAGCTGCCGCTCGATCCGCCGTCGCTCCTCGGCCAGGAAGCCGGCGCGGTAGCTCGCCACCCGCGCGGCGATCGCCGGCTCCTGCCGCCGCAGCCAGGAGTAGAGCAGCTCGGTGATCCGCCGCGCCTTGGTGAAGACGATCGTCTTCAGCCCGGCGTTGATGAAGCGGATGAAGAGCTGCAGCGCGGTGGTGTACGGGCTCGCCTCCGGCTGGAAAAGGAGCAGATGGCGGTCCTCGCGCGGCGCGCCGGACTCGGAGATCCAGTGGAACTTGCGGCCGGTGAGCGTCTCGGCGAACTCCCCGGCGTTGGCGGCGGTCGCCGAGGAGGCGATCAGGACGGGATCGGACCCCACCGAGCGGCAGAGGCGGAAGAAGCGCTGGAGAACGTGATGGAAGTGGCTGCCGAAAATGCCGCGGTAGGTGTGGAGCTCGTCGAGCACCACCCAGCGCAGGTCGGCGAGGAAGGGCCCCCAGCCGGTCCAGTGGCCGAGGATGCCCAGGTGGAGCATGTCGGGGTTGGAGATCACCACCCGCGGGAAATTCTTGCGGATCGCCGTCCGCTTCGCCGTCGGAGTGTCGCCGTCGTAGATCTCGCACCCCGCGGCCTCCGGGGGGAGCCCGGCTTCCGCGGCTAGCTTGAGGAGCTTGCCGCGCTGATCCTGCCCCAGCGCTTTCAGGGGAAAAAGAAAGAGCCCGTGCCCGGGCCCGCCCCGCGCCGCTTCCTCCAAGGGAGGGATCTGGAAGACCAGCGACTTGCCCGACGCCGTCGGCGTGGTGACCAGCACGTTCTCCCCCCGCCGCACCGCCTCGATCCCCTCCGTCTGATGCGTCCAGAGGCGCGGCACGCCGCCGCGCCCCAGCGCCTGGGAGATCGGCGCCGCCAGCTCCAGCTCGCCGTAGCGGGCCTCGCTGCCGGGCAGGTGCGTGCCGTAGAGGAGCTGCTTGCCGAGCCGGGCGTCGAGGCGCAGCTCCTCGATCAGGGAACCGAGAGCGGAGCCGGAGGGAATGACGACGGACGCTGCGGCATTACGGGGCATTACCGCCCGATGGTAGCACGCCGCCGCCCCCGATCCGGAGGGTCCGGGGGAGCGGCGGCGGCACGCGGAGGATCAACAGGGCTGGTAGGTGCAGATCCACTTGAAGCCGATCTGGCAGCAGGTGGAGCAGCAGTCGCCCGAGCAGTTCGTGACGCAGTTCGAAGCCTCGGCGGGCTTGACGCCCGAGACAAGAGCGGCGACCGCGAGCGCGAATCCGAGTCCGAGACAGGTCAGTTTTCTGCGCATGGCATTCTCCTTATCGGGTCAGCAGGGCGAGAACTGGTTGCAGACTAGCTGCCCGTTGATCAGGCAGCAGGTCTGGAAGACTCTGCCGTCCGGGCAGTAGTACGTGGTGCATTTCGGGGCGTTGGCCTGAACAGGGCGGGCGCCCGACACCAGGGCGGCGGTGGCGAGGGCGAGGCCGAGCAGGGCGAACGACAGCTTTCTGCGCATGGAGTCTCCGATCCGGAAGGGGCGGCCGGACATCGGCGCCTCTAACTTCCAAGGTGCTCCTGAGCCTTACAGTTGAGTCAACAGCTCGCGCCGCTTGGCCTCGTACTCCTCGGCGGAGATAAGTCCGTCATCAAGGAGGGTCTTGAGCTGGCGCATCCGCTCGGCGCCGGAGGGACCGGCGGGCGCCGCCAGAGGCGTGCGACCGGCGGAGCGGTACTGCTCGGCCGCCGCCAGGATGGCGTTCTTGAAGGCCAGCGGGTGGCCGATGTTGCGGAACACCGTCTCGCCGCGCTCGCTGGCGGTGTCGATCTCGACGTCGCCGTAGTCGAGGAGGCGTCCCCAGAGGGTCTGCCGGTGCTCGACGTTGTTGATCTTGTCGAGCCGCGAGTCGAGCGACCGCCGGGCGAGGATCCCCACCTCCTGGATCAGCCGGTGGTTGGTCAGCACGAAGTCGTTGGCGCGGCGGACGAAATCCTTCCAGGCGTAGACGAGGCCGGCGATCAGGGCCACCGCGAGGGCGATCAGCGCCCCGGTCGCGCTGTGGAGCCCGGTCTGGTGCGTGAACCAGAGGAACGCCGCGGCCACCAGGGCCACCGCCGCCACCGCCATCCACGGCCCCAGGCTCAGGCGCGTGACGTAGGCCCGGTAGAGGATCTCCTCGCCGGGCTGGAGCTGGTTCTCGATCTTCATGGCTGGGGCGATGCTATCCCACCTCAGCGCTGGAAGGCGTAGGAGATCTTGAAGAACAGGGTGCGGCCGGCGGGGGCCAGCTGGTCGTCCACCCCGAGGGAGCGGTCGTCCGAGTAGCCGAGGAAGAGCACGGTCTGCCAGTTGATCTTGTAGGAGAAGAGCGCCGAGCCGGCGACGTCCTCCTCGCGGCCGAGGACGTCCTGGGCTGGATCGTAGAGCGCCGCGTCGCGCGTGGTGCGGACGCGCTGGACGATCAGCCGCAGGGAGGCCCGGGAGGTGAAGACGTAGGTCGCCTTGACGCGGGCCACGGTGGCGGTGAACAGGCGGGCGTTCCGGGGCCCGGTGCCGGTGGGCGAGACGTCGAGCCAGCGGCGGTCGCCGTTGAGCTGGAGCGAAAGGTGATCGGTCGGCCGCACCGTCCCCTGGAGGTCGAGGATCAGGCTGCGGGCCGGCCGCTGGTTGGCGAAGTCCACGTCCTCGCCGGAAGTGACGGCGAGGGCCACGTCGCCGATCCGCTGAGACGGGCTCATCTGCACGTTGATCACGGAATAGCGGGCGTCGAAGAGGCGGTTTCCGGCCCGCACCCGGTCGATCCGCCGCTCGTAGCTGAAATACCCGTTCCAGAGCCCCTGGATCTCGATGGCGGGATCGTAACGGCGCAGCAGCAGGCTGCCGTCGGTGCCCTCGGTGTCGATCACGCGGAAGAAGGGGTGGATGCGGCGGAGGGGTCCCTCCTCGACCCAGAACGAGTGGCCGAGGGTGGCGGTGGAGCTGCGCACCCCCACCTGCGGGACGAAGCCGACATCCGCCCGGAACTCGTCGCCGATATCCAGACGCTGGAGGTCCCAGTCCCAGGTGCGCGTCGAATGACTCCACTCAAGGTAGCCGGCGTGAGAGCTGAGGCTCTGGCCGTTCCATTCCGGCGTCAGGTCCGGACGGTCGGGAGCCTGCGACTGGCTCAGCAGGAGCTGGCCGGTGATCGTGTCGTCGCCCTCGGGGCGCCACTGGAAGTCGGGACCGAGGACCCGGTTGTGGCCGCCCCCCTCGATCTCGCGGTCGGTGAGCAGGAAGCTCCCGAAGGAGGCGCCGAAATCCTTCCGCATGCGGCCGAACGCCACCCGCGAGGCGAAATCCTGGGGCACCAGGTCCGACGAGTTGGGCCCCGGCAGGACGACGCTGCCGCCCCCGCGGTCCTCGGCGACAAGGACGGTGTAGAGCGCGCCATCGAGCACACCGGTCGCCCGCGCGCCCCAGCGCGGAGCGGTGATCGTACGCGTGTAGACCGCCTGGATCGGCGTCGAGAACAGCTCCAGCCCCTCCAGGAAGAACGGGCGCTTCTCGGGATAGAACAGGGCGAAGCGCTGGTTGGCCGAGATCTGCGCCACGTCCGACTCGACCTGCGAGAAATCCGGATTGATCGTGGCGTCGATGGCGGTATTGGCGTTCGGCGTCCACTTGGCGTCGAGCCCCGCCTCCCAGCGGGGGGACTGGCGCACCAGCGGGTTGCCGGCGACGCCCCCGGCGGGGAGCGCCTGCTCGCCCCCCGTGGCGTAGGGGGCCAGCACGAGGTGGTTGCCGCTCGGCAGGCCGGTCATGCCGGTGATCTTCTGCTCATGGCAGATGAAACAGTTGCTGCCGCGCGGCATCCTGGTGTTGAACATCTGGTAGCGGAAGTCGCGCGGCCGGTTGCGGTAGAGCAGGATCCCCCAGGTCTGGACGTCGGCCGAGGTGTAGCGCAGCGACGAGAACGGGATCCGGAGCTCCAGCGTCCAGCCGGTCGGCGTGATCCGCGCCACCGAGTCCCAGTAGAAATCGGGCGAGTTGTCCTCGCCGCTCGAATCGTTGGTGATGGCGTCGTACTGGATCCCCCGCGGATTGGCCAGGAACAGGATCGCGGTTTTGCCGTCGTTGCGGGTGTCGAGGATGACGCCCCCGTAGTCCGTATAGCTCGGCACCTGGTCGTGGTCGCCGAGGGGGGCGCGGATGCTCCCCGAATCGGGGTCCGAGAAGTCGAAGGCGGCGTAGAAGAAGCGGTCGTCGTAGGTCAGCCAGGCGACCGTCTTCACCTTCGGCTCCACATTGTCGCCGGGATTGGTCTCGTAGAAGGTGTCCACCCGCGTCGCGCCGCTCCAGCCCGGGTCGCCCAGCCGGCCGTCGACCTCGATCGGGCCGGTCGCACGCGCGATGTGGAGCTCGGGGGGAGCCTCCGCCGCCTGGGCGAGGAGTCGGGACGAGGCGATCGCCAGACCGGCGAGCAGGAGCAGGGTCGGGAAACGTCCGCTAGATCGGCGCATCGGGCCTACTACGACCCCGGTAAAGGAAAGTTTTGGCGAAAAGGGCCCGGGACCTGACCGGCTGCGCCGCCCGCCAGCTCCCGGGTGCGGATGGGAGGTACAGCTCATTGGGCGCGCGGCGGGGCCGCGGCGTTACAGGTGGTGAAATCTCTGGACCGGCTGCTATGCTCCCGCCCCGCGACGTCCGATCTGGAGAGAGCCTTGATTGATCCCAAAGCCATTCTTGTCGCGCTGGAGAATGCTCCGGCGCTGCTCGTTCCCTTGATCCTCGACGTCCCCGAGCCCTGGCGCAAGCGCCGGCCCCTGCCGCACAAATGGTCGGCCCACGAGCACTTCTGCCACGTGGTCTCCCTGGAGTCGCGCTTCCGGAGCCGGCTGGAGACGATGCTGGCGGAGGACGACCCCGAGCTCGAGACCTTCTATCCCGCTCCCGACGAGGAAGCCGGCGGCCTCCTGGCCGTGGATCTCGGCGAAGCGATCGAACGGTTCCTCCGCGAGCGCGGTGAGCTGATCGCCCGTCTGCGCGAGCTGCCGCCGGAAGCCTGGGAGCGCCCGGGGCGGCATCCGGAGTACGCCCACTACACCGTCTACGACATGGTGCGGCACATCACCCTGCACGACCTGCTGCACGGCTACCGGATCGAGGGGTTCCTGCGCCGCCAGGAGTGGCCGGAGCAGGAGGCGCCCGCGCACGTCGAGGCGGCGGTGCTGGAGGCCGAGGAGCCCACGGTCGAGGCGGCCATCCCCGGCGCGCTGGCGCGGATGAAGGCGGGAGAGATCAACCTCCTGGGACCGTTCAAGGTCCCCGGGCTGCCGCCGCGGCCGATCCGGATCTACCTGCCGCAGAGCTACAACCCGGGGGAGCCGCACTTCGCCCTCTACATGTTCGACGGCCAGAACGTCTTCGACGACGCGCCCTCCTTCTCCGGCGGCTGGTACCTGCACGAGGCCGTCGAGGGGCTCGCGAAGTCGCGGCGGCCGCTGCCGGTGGTGATCGGCATCGAGCACGGCGGGCCGGCGCGGAACCTGGAGCTCTCCCCCTTCTCCTTCGAGGCCGACGCCGGGCAGATCGCCATCCTGCTCGACTGGGTGACCGCTCACCTGATTCCCGCCCTGACCGCCGAGCTCAACCTCGTGCCGCCGCCGCTGGGAACGGTGATCGGCGGCTCCTCCATGGGAGGCCTGGCCGCCTTCTGGTCGCACTTCCACTACCCGCAGGCTTTTGGGGGAGCGCTGGTGATGTCCCCCTCCTTCTGGGTGGCCAACCAAGCCATCTTCGTCGACATCGCCGCCCAGCTCAACCCCCTGGTCTCGCGCATCTACCTGGACGCCGGAGCCCGGGAGGACAAGGGCAAGGTCGTCGAATCCGTCAAGAAGATGGCCGAGCACCTCGTCGAGCGCGACTACGACTCCGACCGCCTGATGTGGCGCGCCGACCCCAGGGGCACCCACAGCGAAGCCGCCTGGAGACGGCGGCTGCCGGCGGCGCTGCGGTTCATGTACCGGCGGGGGTGAGCGCCTCAAGAGCCCGCGACGAGGCAGTTGGCCCGGCCGCAGCAGCCTGACGAATTGCCGGGGCCGGCTTCGCGCAGGAACGGCTTGGGCCCCTGAATCGGATCTGTCAGAAGGTTGGTGAAGACCTCGAAGTCTCCCTGGCCCCGAGGTCCGTCGGCCGGGTCCATGCCGATAAATCGATCGATCTCCATATTAGAGATTCCGATCTGGATATCGGCTCCGTCCTTCGAAATCAGAATCAGCTTGCTAAGGGTCTTCCTACCATTGCGGATCGCGGTCATCTGTATTTCGACGCGCTCCCGGCAGTCGATCTGGAGCTCGAAGGAGGTCGCGACCCTCCGGTTGAAGGACGAGGGTCCCGAGCCGACGACGGTGCAGGGGGAATTGGTCAGCTCCCGAGTTTTCAGATAGCCCTGGTTCAGCAGGACACGAGCCAGAATAGGCTGATTCGAACCGGGTGGAGTGTTGCGGATCCTGGGATCGAGCCCATTGTTCTGGAACACCTCGTCCAGGGTCGCCATCCACCACAGGGTTTCCAGATCCTGGGCACTCCGGGGAGGCTCCAACGGCTCTGAATTTGAAAGCTGCAAGGAGGGGTTCAGAGGCTCCGCGTTGCCGTCGGGAAGGAATGTCAGATCCTCTCCGTTCAGCAGGCACACACCCTTGGTCATCCTGCCGGCGGCATCGGGCTGGTAGTGGAAGTCCGCCCTTCTGGTGCTCGAAGGGCTCCAGTCCGCCAGATTGAACTCCAGCAAAGGAAAATGCTGATCGAGGACCTCGGGCAGGGCGTTGACCACCCGCGAGAGCGGACGGGCGCGGGTGAGCCGCTGCAAGAGGACCTGCGCTTTCGTGGGTTTGGCGCTCCCCTTGAGCGGCCGATCGAAATCAAAGAGACAGAGGCCTGCAAACGAGACGTGCAATTGCGGCTGAGACATGATTGATCTCCTTGATTGGCCGGTCGACCATTACGGTTGACCGTCATTGGCGCTGGCTCCGATCACTTCGAACGCGGCCCAGGCCTGTGGCGACCGATCGGCAGGATCGCCGCCGCGGATCATAGCGAGTTGGGCTTCGCGCAAGGCATCCACGGGGTCGGCGCCATCCCAGAGGCGGCGATGGAAACCATCCAGGAGATCCGCGGTCGGCCGGTCGGCGACGCTCCAGAGGCTCGCCACGACGGTGGGCACCCCAGAGGCCAGGAACGCCCGAGCAAGGCTCGTGACGCCCTCGCTGCCAGGAACGTATTGATTACCTGTCTCGCAGGCGGCGAGAACCACCAGCCGAGTGCCGCCGAAACGGAGGCGATAGATCTCCAGGGCCGTGAGAGTTCCGGGATCGCCATCCGGTCCCGGCGCCAGGATGAGTTGCGACAGCAAGGTGTTCTGGGGATCGACCACGGCGTGGCCGGAGAAATGTATCCAATCCGCCGTCCGCGCCTGCTCCAAGAATGCGGACTTGTACGCGTCTTTGCCCAGCAGCAGGCGCGAGCCGGTCAGAGACGCCAAGCGACGCGCCTCGCCGGCGGCCTCTGGCAGAGCGGTCAAGAGAAAGCGGCTATGATCGATCGCCGGCTCGCCCACCACCAATCCGGGGGAATGGAACGTCCGCCGCTCGCGCTCCTCGCGCGCCTGGGCGTTGACGTACAGAGTAGCGCTGGGGGCGAAGGCGAGGGGGTGGCTCTCGATCAGAAAGCGGCCGGTCGAACGGTCCTTCAAAGCAGCAAACGGCACGCGGTGCAAAACTTTGTCGGGAATGAAAACGATCTTCTCCAGGGAAGGTACGGTAGCCAGCCAGGGGCGAACCAGGAGATCGAAGAGCCCCGCGGCGGCATGGCCCCAATCCGGATCGTCGAACTGCTGGAGCCGCGCCACCTGGGCTTCCAGGTCCGCTTGGCCGACCCGCAATTCGAAGAGTCGCGCGGCTCCGCTCTTGCCGCTCAAACACCAGATCAGGACCCGGTCTTCGAGCACCGAGAGCTGCACCAGGGTCGTCCGGTCAGGAAGCTGCCGAAGGATCTCGGCCAGCGGCAAGGGCTGCGGCTCGGCCGCGAGGAGATGGCCGAGCTCGCTGCCGCCTTCCGACCAGAGCGTGGAAGCGCTGCCGGGGAGAACCCGGGTCCGCGCCCGGTCCGCATAGGCGAACGCGCGGTCGGGATCGCGATCCGCCTGCAGCGAGATCATCTCGTCGAAGACCTGGTTCGACTCCTCCAGGAGAGTCAGCCGGAGGTCCTCCTGTTCGAGCTGTTCCCCCATCTGGTCGTAGAGAGTCAGGGCGGCGTTGAAATCCCGCTCGGCCCGGGCGTCATCGCCGTCTTTGCGGTAGGCCCGCCCGCGCGCCAGCAGCGTCTGCAGGGAAAAGATGAAATTGTGGTCCGCTCGGTAGACCGCGAGCGCCGAGGTCAAGAGGTGGGCGGCACGCACCGGATCGTCCTGAACCCGCATCGTGCCCTGGATCATGGCGAAGTCCGCCTCGTTTCGTTGGCGCTGATCGGGCTCCAGGCCGGCGGACCGTCGTTCAGCATCCAGCACAGTGGCCTGGGCTCCTTCGCGGTCTCCGGCGTGCTCCTGCATGCGCGCGAGCCAAGCGAGAGCCTCGACGGCTTCCCGGGGAGTGCATTGAAGGGAATAACGAACCCTCTCCCGCTCGAACGCCAGGGCTCCCCCATCGGCTCCCTCCCGCAGGGCCGCGTCGCTGGCGGTCATGAAGAGCCGCGACAGGGTGCGCGGCTGACGCACTTGTGGCGTGAGCCTGAGCGCCTGATAGATGGACCGCCAAGCGTCCTGCGTGCGCCCGATGAGCAGGAGGCTCTCGCCGAGCAGACCGTCGACCGCGACGAGATTCTCGACCTCTCCGAGGCGCTGGTACTCGGCTCGCGACCTGCCATAGTCCTCGACCGCGGACTTCATCCGCCCGAGCGTGACCTCCAGCAGGGCCTTGACCCAGAAGACTTGGCCACGCACCCCGGCATAGGGAAGGCCTTCGATCTTCCGGTCGAGCCGCTCGGCCGCCGCGAGGCCGTGGAGATACTCGTGATTTAGATAGTCGCAACCGATCAGGAGGTGCTCGGCCCGAAGCGCCAACGGGCTTCTCGCCCGGGTGAGCACGTTCCGCGCGACGGCGAGCTTTGCCTTGGCCGCCTTGGATTTGCGGTCGTTGAAGTCCCGGTAGCCGTCGCGAAAAATCCGCGTGCCACGCACCAGTTCGCTCCACCGTCCTGGATCGCCGGCGGCCGCGTCGATCACCGCGACGGAATCGTGGACCAGCCGCTCGCCCTCGAGCTTGACGAGCGCGCTTCCCAGAGACCTCAGAATGCGGAGCCGGTCCCCTGCCAGCTTCATGTTTCCCGCGGCGGCGGCATCCGCCCAGGCACCCAGGAGCTCCTGCTCGGCATGCTCCCGCGCCGCCTGCCGATAGGAGTCGACGATCGTCTCGACTTCCTTCTCATCGCCCGCGAGAGCCGCCTGCTCGAGCCGTTGCTCGCGAGCCTCCCAGACGCTCTGCGGCGAGGTCTGGCTGAGCCTAGCCAGCCGTTGCCGGGCCTCGGCGCCCCAGGAGGTCGAGCCTTCCCGCTGGAGATCGTCTTTCCAAGCCTCCGCCGCTTCGGGGATCAGGAAGAGCCGCTCCAGGGCAAGGGCACGATTGAACCTGGGCTCCAGGAGGAGCGCATCGTCGCGCACCGCACGATCGGCCGCCTCGAAAGCGCGGAGCAGGTCCCGAGGATCATCCGCCCGCTCGGCGCGGACGAGATAGGCTGCGGCAAGATCGCTACGGATCCGGGCATTGCGAGGGTTCGCATCCACCGCCGCCTCGAGCTTGTGGACGGTGCGGCTCAGGACGCGGACCTCCTTCTGGCTCAAGAGGTCCTCGAGCGTAGCGATCTCCGCTTCCGGCCCGGCAGGCGCCTCTCCGCCTCGGATCGCGGCCTGGCGCCGAGCCCTCGCGCGCGGGGCTTGGTGCAGGCTTCGCGGTGATTCGCAGACCGCGTCAGGGATCAGGTCCGAGGCTGTCGGGTCGGACCGGCAGGGAGCGAACAGCGCCCCGTCGGTCAGGCGGGGCTCCACCGAACGGATGCGCGCATTCCCCATCCCGGCGTCCCGAGAGTTGCACCCGGTGAACGGGAAGCCCGCCAAGCCCAGCGAAATCAACGCCAGCGTCCAGGGCGCCTTCATCGACTCTTCAACGAATGGGCTCGCACCGACGGCACCTCCAGTGTCCAGGGCAGGAGTGCCATGGTACCAGAGGGCTTCGGCCACGGGAGGCGCGGAAAGAGCGACCGGAAGGGTCATGGCTGGCCGTCCATACGCATCCTATGGACGGACCGGCAGCGTCTTTTCCAGTTGGGAAGTACGCCGGTCGTTCCGTCTAAAGGCTACATGGACAAGGAGGGGATACCATGCCAGCAATCGACGTCCGGAAGCTGAAGCTGAAACCGCAGAAACTCCCGCCGGTGAAGAAAGAAGCCCAGGCCAGAGCCCAGGATCAGAACGGAGTGGCGGCCAGTGCGCCACAGGGGCTCCAGTACGATCCGCACCTTCAGGAAGAGAAGCGAAGAGCCGACCTCAAGCAACCTTCGACCTTCAAGGCCAACTGGAACAACGAGCACAAACCCAGGATCGCGGACGTCATCGCGAGGCTCCAGAATATCGACGACTCGCCGAAGGATCTCCACATCGTGCGGCGTATCGGCAATGGCATCGTGACGGGAACCGTAGCGGTCAAGAAGATCGAAGATCTCCGTCCCCTGGTCGTCAGTCTCAAGGCCGCGACCGACCTCTACCTCGATCTATACAATTCAGTGCCGGCCACCCGTTGTGATCCGGAGTCCCTCGAGCAGGGAGCTCCGAGCTTCCCGGGCCTGGACGGCTCCGGCGTCCTCGTTGGAATCGTCGACGTCGGTTGCGACTTCCGACACAGGAATTTCCGTCATTCCTCGGGCGCAACGCGGATTCGATACCTTTGGGATCAGTCGGTAGATGTGGAGGCCTCGGCGCCGAAGGACTATGGTTATGGGCGAGAATTCTCCGCCGATGACATCAACAAGGCGCTGAACGCGGGCGAAGAAATAGCCTACAGGACCCTGGCATATACCCCCACGGCCGGCGCTCACGGAACTCACGTGATGGACATCGCGGCCGGCAATGGGCGCGAGCCCGCCCGCTTCGGAGGCAAGGACGGCCCGTTTCCCGCTCAGCCTTCGCATCCAGGACTGGCTCCCAACGCCCAGATCATCTTCGTCCACCTGAAGACCTTCGAAGGGGGCGAGTTAGGAAATTCCCGTCACCTCCTCGAAGCCGTCGATTACATTTTTCGGAAGGCCGACACTCTCAACCTGCCGGCGGTGGTCAATCTGAGCGTTTCAACTTCCGGCGGCCCGCACGACGGCACGACCCTGGCCGAGCTTGGCTTCGAGGCTCTGGTCAACGCCAAGCCGGGTCGGGCGATCGTCACGTCGGCCGGAAATACATACCAGAAACAGGACCATCTGTCCGGAGCTCTCAAGCCCGGAGAGAGCACGACGATCCTCTGGCACACCGACCCCCGGCACACCGATCCCGATACGACGAAAAATGAGATGGAGATCTGGTATGACAAGGACCAGATTCTAGAGATGGCCCTCTGTGCCCCCGGCGGCAGAAGACTGGGCTCCATCGCTTTGGGAAAGACTGCGGACTTGAACGAAGGCGACCGGAGGGTCGGCCGCGTCAGTCATCGCTATCTAGACCCCAACAACCAGTCCAACCAGATCGACATCCGGGTTCCACACATCGACGACCAGCCTTGGAAAATCGAGCTCTCCGTCAAGCCTCAGCCAGCCGGAGAGAACGGCTCGGCGGTTGACAAGAAAGGGCCCGAGGTCGCATTCCATGCTTGGATCGAGCAGGACGATCAAGGCCTCTCAACTTTCGACGGCGAAACGGATCCCCGTTACACCCTGGGCGCGATCAGTTGCAGCCCCTCAACCTTGACCGTGGGCGCTTTCGACACGGCCGAACGCGCCTGCCTTGCCCGGCCCTTCGAAGTAACATCGGCCGGCCCGACGCGGAAGGTTCCTCTCGGAGATGCCGAGAAGAAGACCAAGCGGGACAAGCCTGATTTGAGCGCGCCAGGCGTGAGCATCGTCGCGGCGTGCGCCCAGGGAGGAGTCACCGTCTTGTCGGGGACAAGCATGGCGGCCGCCCACGTGACCGGTCTCGTCGCCTTGATCTTTCAACTCGCCCTGCGGTCCGGGAAAGGCTTGCTCCCCTTCTCCGCTCTTCGTCAGATCCTGAGCGATGGAGTGGCTCCTCCGGCTCCC